>CADBRO010000111.1 GCA_902797075.1 uncultured Lachnospiraceae bacterium | reverse complement strand
TGTTCTTTCCGAGCAGGCCGTATTCTCTTGCCTGTCCGGTTGCGATCTGCAGACGCTCAACAGCGATCGGGTACTCGGCACGGACATAGATGTAGCCCTGGTTAGCTCCGATCGCATAACCGGCGATCGTCATCGCTTCAAGAACTACGTGCGGATCGCCTTCAAGGACGGATCTGTCCATGAATGCGCCCGGGTCGCCTTCGTCGGCGTTGCAGCAGACATACTTCGGTCCGCCGTCCTGGACAAGATTTCTGGCAAGCTGCCATTTTCTTCCTGTCGGGAATCCGGCGCCGCCTCTGCCGCGAAGTCCGGAAGCAAGGATCACGTCGATAACCTGTTCCGGAGTCATCTCTGTAAGAACCTTGCCGAGAGCTTCGTAGCCGCGGGTTCCGATGTACTCGTCGATATTTTCAGGATTGATGACGCCGCAGTTTCTGAGGGCGACACGATGCTGCTTCTTTGCGAAGTCAGTGTCCGCATAGGACTTGACGCTTCCCTCGTCCTCGTCTTCTTCTTTGTAGACGAGACGCTCAACAATACGGCCCTTCAGAAGATGCTCGGAGACGATCTCCGGGACGTCTTCCGGTGTAACCTGTGAATAGAATGTTCCTTCCGGATAAACAACAACGATCGGTCCGAGTGCGCAAAGTCCGTGACATCCGGTCTGGACGATGGCGACTTCACTCGAAAGACCTTTTTCCTCAAGCTGTTCCTTAAAGGTATCCTGGATTTTTCCGCTGCCAGAAGAAGAGCAGCCGGTTCCTCCGCATACCAGTACATGTGCACGATACATACTGTCTCCTCCTCTTTACTGCGGTACGCTGATCATCGCCGGGATGACATAGTCTTTGACAACCTGGCCGCCCTGAAGGTGACGGGTCACGACTTCTTCCGCCTTCTCCGGCGTCATGTGTACATATGTTACCTTCGGCTTGCCGGGCTCATAGATTTCAACGATCGGCTCGAATCTGCAGATTCCGATGCATCCGGTCTGTGTAACGACCGTATTCTTGATCCCGCGTTCCTGTACGAGCTCAACAAACTTATTGAGTACCGGGCGTGCTCCTGCCGCGATTCCGCAGGTTGCCATGCCGACTACCACACGTGTCTGGTCCTCGCCCTCTTCGCGCATTCCGAGCTGTCCCTGCATGCGCTCACGGATTGCTTTCAGTTCCGCTAATGATTTCATGAAAATAATCCTTTCTTATATAGTTCGTCCTCTGGTTACTTCTGCTTCATTTTCCCTTAAGAACTCCCGGATATACTGAGATACTTCCGGTTCATTGAACGATACGCCCCCGAGCACCTCCCGCATCTCGGCCGTCGAAAGCTCGAAGCTGTCGCCGTCGTATGTGTACCGGTACAGGAAATCCGTATCCTCGTGCATCGTGATCAGCGAGTGCATCGTGGATGTCATGTCTCCGAGCGGCATACGGTCCACATGGGAGAGACCGAACACGGCCGTAACCGTGGTACCCACTCCCGGCTCGGAAGTGATGGAGAAGCTTCCGCCGCTCATTTCCGCGGCCAGCTTAAAAAACGGCACACCCAGGCCGACCCGTCTGGTTTTCCTCGTCGTGAAAAACGGATCCGTGACATGCTCAACCTGTTCCGGTGTCATGCCGCATCCGTTGTCGTCGATCACGATCGTAAGCGTATCCTTCGAGGTATCCGCTTCCACCGTGATCGTAACCAGTGAAGCTCCCGCACGGGTTGAATTCTCTGCCACATCCAGAACATTCAGGGAGATTTCAGGCATCATAGCGTTCTTCCTCTTAAGGGAACCGGATTATTCGTACTTGGCAAGAACGCCCTTGACCTGATCCGGCGTCATGCGTCCGTAGACATCATCGTTGACCAGCATGACGGGTGCGAGTCCGCAGGCGCCGACACAACGACATGCGTCCAGAGAGAATTTGCCGTCAGAAGTGCACTGGCCCGTTTCAATACCAAGCTGCTTCTGAAGCTCTTCCAGCACCTGGCCGGATCCCTTGACATAGCAGGCCGTTCCGAGACATACGGAAACTTTGTACTGGCCCTTTGGATAAAGTGAGAACTGTGAATAAAAAGTAGATACTCCGTACACTTTTTCAAGCGGAACATCCATCTCTTTAGCAATCATGGACTGGACTTCAATCGGAAGATATCCATAAATCGCCTGTGCTTCCTGCAGAATCGGCATCAATGCGCCCGGTTCATCCTTTTTACCGGCAATAAATGCGAGCAGCTTTTCCTTCTGCTCTGCCGTTCCGGAAAAAGACACACCAGTAGTAGTACTACTTGCACACATACATTAAACCTCCTGAAAGTGATGTGTCATACAACGAGTTTCTGTGAAATGGTGAATCATAAGCAGCCAAAACCCGCAATCCGGGAAGGACTGCTTTTCGGAGATTATAGCACAGAAATCGTGTTTCTGGGAAGTGCGTTTCATTAGAAAAACAGGGCTTTTCCGGCGCCGACATTCTTTGACTCGGACATACGCCTTATGATATGATAAAAGTCAGATTCGAAGATCGATGTGTTCAAAAATCCCGGAATAATCTCTCGAGAATTCTGACATTTCCGGACATGGGACACGCCATCATACTCACGCAGTATGAACCTGAAACGGGGGTAACAAAAGCTATGACTATCAGAGAAGCAATGGAGGCAGTACACGGAACCGTACTCTCGGGCGAGGACAAGCTGGATCTGGAAGTCCATTCCGCCTGCGGCTCCGATATGATGAGTGACGTTCTGGCCTTTGTAAAAGATCAGGCCATTCTTGTAACAGGGCTCTGCAATCCCCAGGTAATCCGGACCGCCGAGATGATCGATATGAAATGCGTGCTGTTCGTCAGAGACAAGAACCCGACGCAGGATATGCTTGAGCTCGCCGAGGAGGCGGGAATCGTGGTTCTGAAAACCGGACACCGGATGTTCAATTCCTGCGGCCTTCTCTATGCCGCCGGTCTGCGCGGAGGATCTGATTATGAGCGATTCACTTGAATTCAAATACCAGATTGACGGCGAGGACTTTGCCCGTGTCGGCCATGCCTCGACGGACGTCAAAAAGAAACTGAAAATGATGGGTCTGCCCCCGGATGTAATACGCCGTGTCTCGATCGCCATTTACGAGGGCGAAATCAACATGGTCATCCACGCCTACGGCGGCGAAATCACCGTGACGATCTCCGAGGGAGATGTGAAAATGGTGCTCGCCGACAAGGGTCCCGGTATTCCCGATATCGAAAAAGCGATGACGGCAGGCTACTCTACCGCGTCGGAAAGTGTCCGGAATCTGGGATTCGGTGCAGGAATGGGCCTGCCGAACATGAAGAAATACACGGACAGCATCGAGATAGAAACAGAGCTTGGAGTCGGCACTACGGTGACTATGCACGTTAAATTCTAACGCTGCTTTCCTGTGCCGGATTAAGGAGACGAAATGTCGGAAATGCATGAACACTCTGTCCTCCTGGACAAAGACCAGTGCGTCGGCTGTACGAACTGTATCAAACGCTGCCCGACCGGAGCAATCAGGGTGTGGAACAAAAAAGCGCACATTATTCACGACCGCTGCATCGACTGCGGAGAATGTGTTCGCATCTGCCAGCATCACGCGAAAATTCCGGTATATGATCCCATCAGCAGGATGAACGACTTTGAATACAAGGTCGCTCTGCCGGCGCCGTCGCTGTACGGCCAGTTCAACTGGCTTGACGACGTGAATATCCTGCTGACCGCATTTTTGGAAATGGGTTTCGACAATGTATGGGAGGTCGGTTCGGCGGCTGAAATCGTATCGCAGATGTCCAGGGAATATCTGGAACAGCATACGGAACAGTGGCCCCTGATTTCGACTGCCTGCCCCGCGATCGTCAAGCTGATTTATACGCGCTTTCCGAATCTGATCGAGCACATGCTTCCGATTCAGCCTCCGGTTGAACTCGCGGCGACGCTTGCCCGGCGAACAGCCATAAAAGAAACCGGTCTTCCATCCGAAAAGATCGGAATATTCTTCATATCCCCGTGCCCGGCAAAGGTGACGATGTGCCGTCATCCGATCGGCGTAGAAAAGACGGATATCGATTATACCCTGGCGATCAAAGAAGTCTACAAGGAGCTTCTCCCGCATATGAAACGGGTCGCCGACAAGCCGCTTGATCTGGCTCACGCCGGAAGAATCGGCATCGGCTGGGGCGTCAGCGGCGGAGAGGCAGCCGGGCTCATCAACGACTCATACCTTGCTGCGGACGGAATCGAAAACTGTATCAAGGTCCTCAATGACCTCGAGGATCAGAAATTTGAAAACCTCCAGTTCGTCGAGCTTGACGCATGCCCCGGCGGCTGCGTCGGAGGTGTGCTTACGGTGGAAAATCCGTATATCGCGAAGACCAGAATGCAGGCGATCCGGAGATACCTCCCTGTATCGGGCGCTCCGGAGGTACCGAAGGATACCGGCATGTGGACGCAGGACGTGGATTACGAGCCGGTCATGTCTTTCGGGGGAAATTTCCTCGAAAACATGAAGAAAATGCAGGAAGTAGAAGAACTGATGACCGAATTCCCTGGAATCGACTGCGGCGGATGCGGCGCACCGAGCTGCCGCGCGCTTGCGGAAGACATCGTCCGCGGACACGCCAGCAAGGACAACTGCATGTATCTCCTTCTGGATCGAATCCGTGCGAAAAACGGTGAGTTTGAGGACATCCCGGTACCGGTCTATCACCTTAAAGACAGTCAGGAGGAGGAACAGCTTTGACCATTCAGAACCTGATCGACACCGGCCGCTTTGAAGTCGTAAATGCCGGCGATGATCTCACAAGAGAAATAAAAGACGTATTCTGCTGCGATCTCCTCAGCATCTGCATGAGCAAAGGCATAGAGGACGCCGCCTGGGTCACGGTCATGGGAAATGTCAACACGCTCGCGGTCATGACGCTTACGGATATGGCGTGCATTGTTCTCGCCGAAGGTGCGAGAATGGATGAGGTCGGTCTGCAGAAGGCGCAGAGTGAGGGCTTCACCGTGCTGCGCACGGAGGACCCGATCTATCCGTCCGCCAGATTTATCGATGACATGATTCACGCTTAAGAGCTGCTTCACGGATGAGGAATATCTGCTATGGAGCTGTCGTACGATCTTCATATCCACTCCTGTCTGTCGCCCTGCGGCGACATGGATATGACGCCGAACAACATCGCCGGAATGGCAATGATCAAGGAGCTGAATATCATCGCTCTCACGGATCATAACACGGCGCGGAACGCTCCCGCGCTCATCAAGGCCGCCGAACAGTTCGGCATTATTGTGTTGCCCGGAATGGAGCTCACCACCGAAGAAGAAGTCCACGTGGTCTGCCTGTTTTCGGAGACGGAAGACGCTCTCGCCTTCGACTCCTATGTCTACGACAGGCTTCTGAAAATTAGGAACAAACCGGACATCTTCGGACCGCAGATTCTCATGAATGAAAATGACGAGCCCGTCGGCGAGGAAGAGTATCTTCTGATCAACGCGACCCGTATTCCTTTTGACGGAGTATACGACGCGGTGACCGCCCACAACGGGATCATGATTCCGGCCCACCTCGATAAAAGCACGACCTCTCTCATCAGCAATCTGGGTATGATACCTCCGGATTCAAAATTCACGTGCGCCGAGGTTAAGGATCTTACGAAGCTTCACGGTCTGCTGCACGCTCATCCGTATCTTGAAAACTGCAGAATCATATCCGATTCGGATGCCCACTATCTGGAGGATATCAGCGAGCCGGTACACACGCTCGCTTTCCCGAACGATCATCCCACAAAGCGGGAGGTCCTGGACGTCCTCGTCGGTGTACCGGTTCTGCCCTGACGGGAGCGGAACAAGTGCTCGCACTAACCTCGGCCAGCGCTTATGCTTGGCCTCGCTAAGTGCTCTGCACACGCGCCGCGGCGCTCGG
>CADBRO010000110.1 GCA_902797075.1 uncultured Lachnospiraceae bacterium | reverse complement strand
TTCAGCAGTCAATATCTACAGATTTTCAAGGTTCATTTGAGCCTTTTTCTTTAGCTCCGGTTTTTCATAGATTACTTGACACTACCTCCGGAAAATTAAGGGGAGAGATTTTATATCTCTCCCCTTTATGAAGAATCCTTCAATTATTCGTTGTCAAGAACCTTAGCAGCTTCCTTCTGTACAGCTTCCCACATATACTCGCCGAATACGGTCGCTGACGGTGTGATTTCCTCTACGAATTCGTCCCAAAGAGCGTCAAACTCTTCCGGTTCGCACATAATCAGCTCGGGGAGATACTTGTCCTGAATATCGAGGAAGTCCTGATGTTCCACGTCAACCGGCGTATAGTCGATCTGCCAGGCTTCGCCGTATGGAGCGAGCTCGATGGGCGGATTAACAAAATCAGCGAATTTCTGATATCCGTAGTGCTCAAGGAAATCCTTGTCATAATCGTTCATCTGGCCGAACACGATCTCCGGCTGATTTCCTACTTCCCAGCAGTTTCCGGCGAGTTCGCCGTCCATGATGTATCCCTGCTTCTTCGGGCTGCTCTGCGTAAATGCCTCAGCTTTGTTGTGAAGCTTCCAGTTGTTGTTCAGCGTGTTCTCATACTGCTCCTGCGTCATCACGAGACGGCCGTCTTCAACGGAATAATCCTCGCCTTCAACGCCCCAGTTGAAGAGCAACTGCCATTCGTCAGACATCATCTCTTCCCACATATTTACGATGCGTTCCGGGCACTCGCAGTTGACGGAGATGCCGAAGCCGCGGTTTACGTTCGGAAGGGCGCCATTTACATAGTGTTCTTCAATCTCTTTGCCGTCCACATATTCGGGATCATAAACGAGGCCCAGAGCAACGTAGGTGTTCTTGTACATCTTCGCATCCTGAAGCGCGAAGGTTGCAGTATTGAAATCCCATGTCTGGTCGAACATTCCCAGTACCGTGCCGCTTGAAAGAGCCGCGATGTACTGATCGTAATTCATGACGAAGGTGTCTTTGCTGATCAGTCCCTTATGGAACTCCTCGTTCAGCTTCTTGTAATAGGGCTTCGCATACGGCTTGTCGATAAATGTTTCAGTATAGAAATCATCGCTGTTAACGTCGACAATAACTTCGCCGTCATTCGGGCGTCCCATCAGATGCTGTACGGGGTTAATCAGGCAGAAATGGCGCCAGTCCTCACAGAGAATATCAAATCCGGTGTAGGGAGTTCCGTTTTCATCCGTCGGATTCTCAGCGATGAAGCTGTCCAGAAGATCGAAGTACTCATTCAGTGTGTGAATCTCCGGATAACCAGCCCATTCAAGAACCTGCTTCTGAATGAAGAATGCCGGTCCATTGACGGAATTTACGATCTGCTCGCCGTCCGCAAGTCCGTAATTCGGAATGATGTAAAGGACATCGTTGCCGTCCTCGTCCTTGGAAATGAGTCTCGCCTTCTGCGGCTCGATATGTGCCCAGAGCCTCGGTGTTTTTTCAGGGCTGACATAATCAAGAAGATTGATCAGGGCGCCGTTCTGAATCAGCAGGTCCGCGCTGTTGCCGCCGTCAAACAAATCCGGATAATCCTCGCCCGCGATCATCATGCCGAGTTTTTCGTCAAGGTCTCCGGCAAGGAATTCGAATTCGAACTTCACACCGAATTCATCTTCGATCTTCTGATAGATCTTATTGTCCTCTGCCGGCTGATCACCGGGATCACCTCTGAAAACTGTAAGTGTTACCGGTTCCGGCTTCTCATCTTCCGCATAAACAGGCATTACGGGAGATGCTGCCATAACCAGAGCCAATGTCGCTGCCAGAATTCTTTTCATGAATTGTCCCTCCTCTTATGGGTGCGAGCACAGATGCTCAATAAAGAATGAAACATTGCCTTCACACGTTATTGATTAACCTCATGTTATCATCCGGCAGATTTTAATGCTTTTGAATACTTGCTCATTTATATGCAATTATTGCTGAATATTCACTCAGTTATTCGGCATTTAGTCAATATTATCAATATTAAATCCACATTTTTGTAACTTTTGAACAGTACATATCGAATGAATCAGAAAATTATACAGACTATTACTGATCGAAAACGTTTTCCGAGGCACAAGTTTTATAAAATCATGAGCAACAATTTATCATTAAGCGCAAAAAAAATGAGCGGTTCCGATGAACCGCTCATTTAAATCCTCCCCACAAAAACAGGAGTAACAGTATTACCGCCGCAAACGCGATCAGATAAATTCCTCCGATCATAAGTCCGGCCTTCAGCATACCTAAGATGGCCCAGAGTTTTTCGCGTCCGTCCAACTCGATATGCTCGTTCCATCTTCCCGACTCATAGCCGTTTTTTGCTGATTCCGGCTGATCAGGACTTTCATTTCCTACAGGATTTCTCGTACGGCTCAGGTCGAGGATGCTCATATCGGCAATCACTCTTCCATCGTCTTCAAAATCGTTCTTCTTCATAGCTCAGTCATAAAGGTGGCATACCACGAAATGCCCGGGCTCTATCTCCTTCTGCACCGGAACTTCCGATTTGCACTTTTCCGTGCAGTACCGGCAGCGCGTGTGGAACTTGCATCCCGACGGCGGATTGGCAGGCGAAGGAATCGAACCCTCAAGCACAATCCGGTTCATCTTTGCATTCGGATCCGGCACCGGGATTGCCGAAAACAGCGCTTTTGTGTACGGATGCAGAGGATTTTTGAAAATGTCCTTCTTGTCGCCGTATTCCACCAGATTTCCAAGATACATGACGCCGACGGAATCCGATATGTGTTCCACTACAGAAAGATCGTGTGAGATAAACAAATAGCTCAGCTGGCGCTCCGCCTGCAGCTTCTTAAGCAGATTGATGATCTGCGCCTGAATCGAGACATCCAGCGCTGATACCGGCTCATCGCATACGATAAACTCCGGATTTAAAGCAAGGGCGCGGGCAATGCAGATACGCTGCCTCTGTCCGCCGGAAAACTCGTGGGGATACCTTGTTTTGTGGAAAGGCTGCAGCCCGCATTCATCCATTACCCGGTCCACGTAGTCATCAAATTCGTCCTTTTTTACCAGGCCGTGTTCTCTCGCCGCCTCGCCGATGATTTCACCGACAGGAAGTCTGGGAGAAAGAGATGAGAACGGATCCTGGAAAATAATCTGCATCCTGGTTCTTAAGTTTCTCATTTCCCGGTCGGAAAAATCATAAACTTCTTTCCCGTTAAAAAGGACGTCTCCATAGGTCTTTTCGCCTGCAAGACGAAGAATGACGCGTCCCGTGGTTGTTTTGCCGCAGCCCGATTCGCCGACAAGACCCATCGTCGTACCGCGCTTCAGGTTAAATGTTACACCGTCGACGGCTTTTACATGTCCTACCACGCGGTTCAGCATGCCGCCGCGGATCGGGAAGTATTTTTTCAGATCCCTGACCTCAAGTATATAGCGGGAATCCTGACTGTTCTGACCCATCAAACTTCCTCCCCTTTCTTATCGGTCTTATCTCCGGTCATCCGGAATACCGCATCATTGCTGCCGCAGAGCTCCCTGTAAGCCTCGTAATACCGGTAGCAGCTGACTTTGTGCGTATCAGAAAGAGAAATCTCACACGGATATTCCCCGTCGCAGGGTGAAAGCCTGAGATCGCACCGGTCCCTGAAATAGCAGTAATCCGGCATGTTTACAGGGTTAGGAACCTTCCCCGGTATGGAGTAAAGCTCATCAACCTCACGGCCGACTACCGGTTTGGACCGCATAAGTCCGATCGTATACGGATGTGACGGGTGATAGAAAATATCCTCCGCCGTTCCCTTCTCAACGATTCTTCCCGCGTACATGACGACGACGTAATCAGCCATTTCGGCGATAACTCCGAGGTCATGGGTGATCAGCATAACCGATGAATTGATCTTGTCTTTAAGGCCGCGCAGAAGGTCCAGAATCTGCGCCTGGATCGTCACGTCAAGAGCCGTGGTCGGCTCGTCGGCAATGATTACCTTCGGATTGCAGGCGAGCGCCATGGCGATCATAACGCGCTGGCGCATACCGCCCGACAGCTCGTGGGGAAACATCTCGGCGACGCCTCTGCTGTTCGCGATTCCGACCATTTCAAGCGCTTCAATGGTACGATTCCTGACTTCCTCTTCGCTCTTTCCTTCACCGTCATGAAGGGCGATGACCTCATCGACCTGATCTCCTATCCTGAAGACGGGATTCAGCGAAGTCATCGGTTCCTGGAAGATCATGGAGACCGCATTTCCGCGGATCTTTCTCATAACCTCCTGCGGAGCTTTCGCAATATCGTACGCCTTGTCCCCGAGATTCAGCCGGATCGAACCGGATACTATCTGTCCCTGCGGCCTTTGCAGGAGCTGCATGAGACTAAGAGATGTAACGGATTTTCCGCAGCCGGATTCTCCCACGACGCCCACCGTTTTTCCGATGGGCACTTCAAAAGAAACGCCGTCGACACTTTTAACCGTACCAGCGTCGGTGAAGAAATAGGTATGCAGATCGTCGAATTCAACCGAATTCCGGCTGTCCTTCATTTCCGTAAGATACTCGCTTTCGGGAACGTTCTTACGCTTCCAGCGTTTTTCAAGCTGTCCCGTGATCTTCCGGTTCTTCTTTGATATTTCCCTGATTTCCCTGGCGGAGAGATAACCGTCCGCTCGTTGTTTTTTAGCCAATATTCTCTCTCCTCCCTTCAGCGCTTCATCTTGGGATCAAACGCATCCCGAAGTCCGTCGCCAACAAGATTGAAAGCGAGAACGGTCGCCAGAAGGCATACGCCAGCCGGGATCCAGATGAACCAGTAGTTCGTAAGGACAAATGTGTCATTGACGTCGTTGATGATATTTCCCCAGGAAGCAAACGGGAATTTTACTCCGAGTCCGAGGAATGAAAGCGTAGCTTCCGTAATAATTGTACTGCCGAGGCTCATGGTCATGGTGACGATGAGCTGAGGAATTACATTCGGTATCAGATGCCGGAAAATTCTCCGTGATGCCCTGATTCCGGTAGCCTCTGCAGCGATCATGAACTCCTGCTCCCTAAGAGAAAGGATCTGCCCGCGGACCAGTCTGGCGATTCCCGGCCAGCCGAGGAATCCGAGGATCAGCATCAGGTAAATCATTCGGATCTGCGGATCCACGCGCATCGCGTCCATTGCCGCACCGAGGATGATAATGATCGGCATGGAGGGGATGCAGTAAAAAATGTCGACGATACGCATGATCAGATTATCGACCCATCCGCCGCAGTAACCGGAGATTCCGCCGAGCACGACGCCGATCAGAGACTCGATGATAACGACGATAAAGCCGATGTAAAGCGACACTCTGCCGCCGTACATAAGACGGGTCAGCATGTCCATTCCGTTTTTATCCGTTCCGAGAGGATGCTCTTTTGTCGGCGAATGATACGTGTCAAACACCTTGGTCTCAACTGTCTGGAGCACGTTCCAGGATTCCGATCCCGCATCATAGGTCAGCGCATACGCCGCCTCGGTTCCGTCCTCGTCGGTGAAAACAAACTCGTTTTTACCGTCATTTATATGTGAAATCAGCTGATCCTTGAAGCTTCTTGTAAGGAAGACGTCGGACATAATCGCCTGTACGATGTAGCGGCTCGCATATCCGATCTCGTTTTCGCCTTCAAGGACAGTGCCTGCTTCATCGACAGTGTAGCTCTTTCCGTCGAACTCAAAACCATCTCCGCCCGCGGATATGGTCTTTTCTATTTCATACTGAAGCTCGAAAGGAAGATCCTGCCCCTGCGTGCTGGAGCTTATAATATCATATGTCGCGAAGGCCACAAGCTCATCGCCTTCCCCGTAAATCGAGTACAGCGTATCGCTTTCTTTAGTAAGCTTATATTCAATCTTTTTCGCTTCAAATGTATCCTCATCTTTTTTGATCGCCATGACGCATTTAGCCTTGGCCACAGAGGGGAAACTGTTTTTTGAAGCCGAAACATAACGGATTTCCTTGTTTTCCTTAATGCTCGCGTACTGCTTTTTCTGCTCGTTATATGTGTAAAAGAGCTGATCCTCTTTATACGGCGAAATAGCCCCTCCGATGAAGGAGAAAATAAACATCGCGACAAGTATAACAAGTCCCGTCACCGCGACACGGTTTCTGATAAAACGACGGATAACCAGAGCGCCGGGAGACAAAGTCCTGACACGTCTGTCGTCGTTCAGCGAATATTCGTTTTCGCTGCTATTCTGATTCTGATTATTTCTGATTTCTTCGCTCATTGTTACCTCCCCATTAACTGATTCTGACGCGCGGGTCTACAACCGCATACAGGATATCCGAAATCAGATTTCCGAGAAGTGTAAGAATCGCGAGAAATACGAGATAGAACATGGAGAACGGAATATCGCCGGCAGTCATGGACTGGAATGAAACAAAGCCTATGCCGGGGATAGAATACAGCGTTTCCGTAATAAGGGCGCCGGAAAAGAGCCCGGGGAGAGAACCTCCGAGCATCGTGACCAGTGGGATCAGCGTATTCCGGAACGCATGATGATAGATAACCTTGCTTTCCGAAAGACCCTTGGCCCTTGCCGTACGGATGTAATCGGCATTCAGAACTTCGAGCATGTTGGTTCTGGTGTAGCGCATCAGCGATCCTATGGATATGACTACCAGTGTAAGAATCGGAAGTACAAGATGATGCGCTTTATCAAGAATCTGCGCTCCGGACGTAAGCTGGTTATAATTCCGCCCTACAAGGCCTCCCAGATCAAACCATCCGAGCTTGACGCTGAAAAGCAGCTTCATAAGTGAAGCGAAGAAAAAGGTCGGCAGAGAGAAGCAGGCCAGCGCGACGATGGTGATCGTATAATCCGTCTTGCTGTACTGCTTGGTAGCCGCAATGATTCCGAGAGGAATCGCGATAATCAGCTCAAGTATAAAAGCGATACCGCCCATAATAAATGAAACCCAGACGGATTCCTTGAATTTATCAATAACCGGGACGGTCCATTTCCAGCTGTCACCGAAATCGCCTCGCAGAGCTTTGCCGCACCAGGCGATAAATCCCGGCAGAATTCCCTTGTCCATGCCGTAAGTCGCAGACAGCTGCTGCATCCATTCCTCGAAGCTCTTCGATCCCGGGGTCATGGATTTCTGTCTGGCCACCTGCTCCAGATAAGATGTCGGAAGACATCGCATCAGCGTATAAATAATAAACGCTACAAATACAAGAATGACTGCCGAGATCAGCAGTCTCTTAATAATAAATTTCTTCATGGTTCACCTTTTATCTGAAATAATGTTGGAATGCAATTAGGCGAAAGCTGCCCCTGCGGCAGTTTATGCCGCAGGGGCACATTTCCCTGACGGGACAATGCATGCGTGTCAGTTCATCTCAACATTATTCAGTTCTGCGTACCACTTATAGAATGTCGTGATGTCCGGAGTCATGGTATCCATATTGATACGCTCCGTGCTGAAGATAACAGCGTTCTGTCTCTGGTATACCGGAACCTCGCAAGCCCAGTCAATGATGGTGTCAAGGCAGGCCTTGTACATTTCTTTTCTGAATTCCTGATCCGTAGAAGTACGGGCTTCAAGAATCATCTCATCGAGTTCTGCGTCTTCGATGTCATACATATAATTGGAACCGCCCGGTTCATTGTCTGTACCGACACCGGAGTAATAGATCTGATACATATCCGGGTCAACCGTCGCGCCCCATGCCGCGCACCACATCTCAACCTGTCCGGCTTCAAGTCCGGTCCAGAGATCTGAGGAGTTGCTGAGGTCGTTGACAGAAAGGTTGATGCCGATCTGTGCAAGAGCGTCTGAAGCGAGCTTCAGAATCATGAAGGACGGGTGATCGCCTGTTCCGTCAGCCGGAATCCAGACCTGGTACTCAAGCTTAGCGCCTTCCGGTGCTGCTGTAACCTTGCCGTCTTCAACCGTATATCCTGCAGCTTCAAAGAATCCGAGAGCAGCGTTAAGGGCCGCTTCATACTTCTGATCAGCTGTCATATCAGATGTATAGATATCGTTACCCTCAACATCCGTTGAGAAAGCGATCTGATAATCTTCATCCGTCGGCTGAGGAGCTGCCCAGGACGTATTGGAGATCGGATAGTTGATTACGGAAGCGCGCTCTCCGTAGTAGGAATCGATCGCGACATCACGGTAAACGGAGAAAATGGTTGCGAACGCACGGCGGAGATTCTTGGACTCCTCAGAATCCTTTACTCCTCCGACGTTGACGGACTCAGCGCTGATTCCGATGTAGCCGTAGCCCAGGTTATCAACGGTATCCGTCGTGATGACCGGTCCGTTAATCTCGCCGCCGTTGGCCTGCTCGATCTGTCCGACTGTTTCACTGGAGAACGTCGGTTCTGCAACATCGATCGTTCCGGTAAGGAGGCCGGAAATCTTGTCGGTATCCTGTGCGAACTGACGGAAGCTTAAATATTTGATCTTCGGAGCGCCATCGAAGTAATTCTCGTTTGCTTCGAAGCTGACTACGCCGTTTTCGAATCCGACAAACTTATACATACCGGCGCCCATCGGCTCTGTAGTCTTCGCGCGTACGGAAGAAAGATCGCCTTTGGGGAATCCGAACATGTTGTTGTCGTAATCATAAAGATCCGGATTGCCGTAGTAATGAAGCGGAGCGATTGAAATCGCCAGCTGATAGATCAGCGTTGCGTCTACCTGTGTCGCTACAATGCGGAGTTCCGTATCGGAAATCTTCTGGATTCCGCTGATGTTCGGAGCGGTTTCGCCGGATTCAAGACCCTTTGAATATGCCTCGTAATTTTCGAAGCAGTCAGCGAAGCTTACGTCCGCTGCTTCAGTAGCAGCCATCTCGGATACGGAAGGATAAGCTGCAGCCATTGCGTCGAAGAAATCGCGGGCTGTCGCTTCTGCGTCGAGTTCATATCCCCAGTTCGCAGCGCATTCAGCGATGGAAGCGCCTTCTTCGTTATAGCCGTTGGCGATGCAGTAATCTGCAATGCTCTGTGCAAACTTTTCAGCTGCCTGGTCATAGTCTGCGAAGAATGCCTTCTGTTCTTCTTCTGTCCAGAGCGAGAAATCCGTATTTTCCGGGCCCGCAGCCAGAACGAGATTGAAGAATGTGTCCATGCCGCTTCTGTACTCAGCAAGACCTTCGATCGGCTGTGAGAACAGTGTTGCGGATCCGTCATAGGTCGGATCGCATAAGACGTACATATTGAAAATGATATCGTCAACCGTCAGCTTCTCGCCGTCTGAGAATACCAGATCATCGCGAAGCTTGAAATCATAGTAAACGGTTCCGTCTTCGTTTTCCGTCACTACGCAGTCAGCCGGTCCGTAATATGTATAATCAGTTCCGTTGTAAGGAATGGTCTCGCCTTCGATTCCCTTGTAGATGATAGCTCCCATACGGTCAGAGTTAAGAAGCCCGAGCTGCGTCATCGTAGCCACGTCCTGATCGTAAGCCGTTTCAGCGAAGAACGGTGAAAACTTGCTGTTAAACATACTGTAGCCGACAACCATGGAACCGTCGACGCGTTCCTCAGCTTCGGCCGGAACCTCCGCTACGCTTTCCTCTGCCCCAGCCGGGACTTCCGCGACGCTTTCAGCTGCGAAAGCCATGCCTGAGACTGTGCTCATGGCCATGACTGCAGTCATAGCGAGCGCGAGCCATTTCCTTCTTTTAATCATTTTTCAGTTTCTCCTTTCTCATTAAGTGTCTACGGGTTGCATATGGAATATAAACTTGTTTTTTTCGCATTATGTTGAAAAACGCGAAACATACAATAGTAAAATTATACGATTTGACTGATGTGCTGTCAATGCGTGCAACTCATCATGCAGTAGTCGAATTGTTGCTCAATTTCGTGCTCGTCGAGCCATTTTCCGGCATCGGCGCACACTTCCTTCATCACTTCCCGGTCAAATGGCGACCTGAGCCCCGCATTTTCAAGAAGCTCCGTAAACACGCGGGATCCGCCCTGCTTTGTATAAGCCATGTAGGTGTCCCAGGCATTCTTCCGGTCCTTCATGATCATGTCCCAGAACATAAGCGACACGGTCTGGGCCAGGCAGTAGTCGATATAATAAAACGGGAAGCTGTAGATGTGATGCTGTCTCTGCCAGCCCTCTCCCTCCGCATAGAAGGGGATTTCACCGTCAAGTCTGACCCACGGCATGTAAATACCGAGAAGCTCTTTCCAGACACCGTGGCGTTCCTTCGGAGTCATATCGGGCTTTTCGTATACGATGTGCTGGAAATGATCCACCATGGTCCCGTAGGGAATGAAAGTCAGCGCAGAGGCCAGGTGGCTGTAGAGATACTTTTCGGTATCGTCTCCGAAGAATTTCTCTGCCCAGGGCCATGCAAAGAATTCCATTGACATGGAATGGACCTCGCAGGACTCCATGCTCGGCCATACTGTTGAAAGCGGAACTCTGGATTCATTGATATATTCCGCAAATGCGTGACCTGCTTCATGCGTGACGACCTCCACGTCGCCCTGCGTCCCGTTGAAATTCGCGAAGATGAATGGCACTCCGTAATCCGGAAGACCGGTACAATATCCGCCGCCTTCCTTGCCTTCGGTGCTCAGGACATCGAGAAGCTCCATGTCCCGCATTTTTCTGAAAAACTCGCTTGTCTCCGGAGAAAGCTCATCATAGAACACAGAACCTGCATTCAGAATATCTTCCGCAGTCCCGACCGGTTTCGGATTTCCGTCCCTGAACTCGAGCTGCATATCGGAAAAGCTCAGCGGATATTCCATTCCGTTTCGTTCGGCCTGTTTTCTCCGGATCCGGTCAGCGATCGGCACAAGGTATTCTCTCACAGCTTCGCGGAACTTATCGATATCATGTTCGTCATAACAGTTTCTGGTCATCCGGTAATAGCCGAGCTTTGTATACCTTGATAGTCCCAGCTTCTTCCCCATTCCGTCACGCAGATGAACCAGTTCGTCGTAATAGCGGTCCAGCTTATCCTGATTGTCCTTGTACCACTGTCCCTCCGCCTTCCATGCTGCGAGACGCCTTGCGTCGTCAGGATCATTTTTAAACGGAGTCATCTGGGAAAGCGTGTAAACGCCGCCTTCGAAGGGAATCTGGGCGGAAGCAAGAAGTTTTTCATACTCCCGCACGAGATTATTCTCTTTCTGCATATCCGGAATAATCTCCTTCGAGAAACTCTTCTTATCCAGCTCTGCGTTGATAAAGACGACGCTGCCGTATTCCTTCTCAAAGTCACTGCGGAAGGGGCTGTCAAGGAGCGCTTCCGTCCACTCGTTCAGATACTCCTGAAGTTCGGGCATTTTCTCGTTCCAGAACTTCGCTTCGCCGTCGTAAAACTCATCCCTCGTATCGATGGAGTGGCGGATCGAGGCAATGGTCGAAACCGTCGTGATTTGCCGCTCAAGCCGGTCTTTTCTGAGAAAAACGGATTTCGCGCATTCATAATCTGCAGCTGCTTTCAGTTCCTCCGTCATGCCGGCCAGTTCCTGCTTTACTGCTTCAAGATCCGGCCTGCTATAAGGCATATCCCTGAATTTCATCGTAAAGATCTCCTCTTTGGTTTGTCGTCAATAGAATACGCCGGGATCATCCCTGCGGCTGCCCGGCGCTTTCAATTTTATCAGGTAAGTGTGCTTCACGCAATGGCAGAGGAAAAATACGGCATAAGAAAAGCGGCATGACTCATATGTCATGCCGCTCCGAATAGCTTAGGCTTTTATGGCACCGGTCATTTCAGGACCGTACATCTGCCTTCATGGAAAGATCAAAGGTCGAATGTGTATCCGCAGCTTCTGAAGTTGATTACATACATCTTTGCCCAGATCGTATGGTCGCTCCAGAGAGTCTTGCTGAGCGTATATTTGTTTCCGGTTCCGTCATTCCATGTCGGGTCGATGTAATACCATGTTCCGTTTACGCGAACCTGATTCCAGTCATGTCCGCCGCCTGCATAGCCGGCAACCTGGCAGCACTTGATGCCGCACTGTTCGCAAAGAGCCATGAAAAGCGTCGCATAGCCCGTGCACTTTGCGTAAGACGTGCGAAGAGCTACATCGAGGGTTCCGGAATTGTCTCTCCAGGTAAGCTTCTTGCATACATAATTGTTGATTGCAAGAACTTTGGCGCGCTGTGTCTTCTTTCCTCTCGTAATTTTCTTCGCGATGGATTTCAGTTTCGCCTTGTTTGCAAGATGTCTCTTATATCTCTTAAGAGAATCCTTCGGATAAAGCTCTACCTTGACGCCGACAGTCTTTCCGTTTCTTGTGAGCTTCCATGCATTAAGATGAATTACGCTGTAGTATCTGAAATAAGAATCGTCAATCGCCTGCCATGCTTTTACGAAATCGTTGACGGTGCAGCTGTAAGTCACAGTGACCTTCGTCCTACTTGTGTTTTTAACCTTTTTCATGATTGCCGCCGCGATATTCTTCTGCTTCGCTGTCAGAGAACTGATCGGATGGCTCTGATAAACAGTAACCGCAGCTTCAACCGGCTTTGCCGCTGCCGGAACCGCCGCCATAGCTGCGCATGCGATGACAAGCGCAAGAATTCCCTTTTTCAAAGATTTCATACGTTTCTCCTTTCGGGTAAATGTGGCTGGAATAAGTCAATACTACCATATCATGTGTCATTTGTGTTAAAAAATACAATTTTTTTTGCCAAAAGTTTTAATTTTTATCGTCTTCGCTGAATGCTTCCTCCGGCACGTCGCCGTCCGTCCCGCCGTCAGGATTCTTCCTCGGAGGCGCTGCGATACCCGAAAGCTCTGCGTCCTCCTCTTCGATCTGCTCGATGGTCCTGTCCCAGCTTCTTCCGGCGATGGGCTCGTCCAGGGATTTCATCTCCTTTGTGCGCATCGTAATCCAGTCATAGAGACTGATTCCGCCGTCCGAGTCTTCCGCTTCCTCTATAAGCTCCATCGTAAGCGGATTGATCCGGGATACATAATGATATGCTTCCAGTTCACCTGGCAGACCTTTCTTCTTCGCTCTTCTGAGAATTGCGTCCTGCACGAGCGCGATCAGCACTGCGAAGGTCGGAACACCGATAACCATTCCGGTCACTCCGAAAAATCCAGAACCGATCAGAATCGCTATGATGACCATATAACTCGATACTCCGACGGAGGTTCCGAGGATTCTCGGTCCCAGAAAGTTTCCGTCAAACTGCTGCAGGCAGAGAATGAAGATGATAAACACCAGTGCCTTCCAGGGATCGACGACGAAGATCAGAACCGAAGAAGGAATCGCGCCGATAAACGGTCCGAAGAACGGAACGACATTCGTTACGCCTATCACCACCGAAATCAGCATCGCGTACGGAAAACTGAAAATCCGGCAGCATACGTAGCAGATCACGCCGATGATCAGGGAATCGATCATCTTTCCGATGATAAAACCGCCGAACTTCTCATCCGTAAACCGCAGGTTATGAAGAATACGGTTTGCGGCAGGAATTGAGAACACCGAGAAGAGAAATCTCCGGAATCTGGCGATCATGCTTTCTTTTGAGATCAGCATGTACATCGAGATGATGAGTCCGATAAAGATGTTCTTTACAAACGTCACAAGATTGAAAATGCCGCTTGTAAGTCCACCCAGCAGATTGTCAAGCTGCGGGGTCATATCCGCGGTAAGCCATTCCTGCGCCTTCTGCGCGTATTCGGAAATCAGCGCCGTCGTCTTCTCATCCAACTCCTGGTTGTTTTTGAATACAAAGGTGTCAAAGAAATGATTGACGTTATTGACATAACGCTGAAAGTTAAATACGATGCTCCGGATACTCTTGACAAGCTCGGGAAGCACGCTGGATATCAGGGCGTAGACAACCAGAATCGCCAGCAGCATTGAGAAAAAAGCGCTGAACACGCGTATGGCTCTTTTGATTTTTTTGCCCGCCCGGATCCCCGTTTTCAGGATTATCCTGCAGCACAGCCTCTCTGTCAGAGTCGCGATCGGATTCAGCAGATAGGCGAAGACAAATCCGTAAATGATCGGCTTCAGTACGCTGATTACCTTTCCGAGCCCAACGCCGAGAGTCGAAGTCCGAAACAGCAGGAAATAGAACAGCATGCTTGCCGCAATGACAATAAATGCCGTTATTCCGAAGCTTCTGTATCCGTGTCCCGGTTTCCATTTCATATCAGGTTATTTCCCCGCGTCAATCGCCGTAAGTATCATATTTACGCAGCCTTCCGTCGTGAAACGCGAACTGTTGATGCAAAGATCATAATTGTCGGCGGCGCCCCATCTCCGGTTTGTGTAATAATTATAATAGCTGCTTCTTTTTCTGTCACCCTTAAGCATCATCTCCCGCGCTTTGTCCGCAGAGCATTGCTCTCTTTCGGCAATGCGTTTAACCTTGTCCTCTTCATCCGCCAGGATAAAAACCGAAAGGACGTTGTCACGCTTTTCGAGTGCGTAATCCGCACATCGTCCTACGATAACGCAGTTTTCGCTGTCGGCGATTCGGTGGATCGCATCGAACTGGGCAAGAAAAATCTTATGATCAAGCGGAAGATCCGCCAGAGGAGATGAACCGCTGTAACTGAACGGAACCGAACTCATGTAAAGAGAGTACAGAAAGCTGGATGTCGGCTTCTCGTCATGGTGCTCAACTACTTTTTCGTCAAAACCTCCCTCCTTCGCCGCAAGAGCCAGAAGTTCCCGGTCATAGCATTTGACCCCCAGGGTCTTTGCAAGAAGCTGTCCGATCTCTCTTCCGTTGCTGCCGGTCTGTCTTCCGATTGTGACGATCACGTTGTTTCTGTCCATGTTTCACCTTTCCTTTCTGGTACGGCATCCTTTCCTTACCGTCCGGTTACATGATAACATTCTATAATTGATAATTTGTTCTGAGCACCCTTAAAATATTTAAAAAATATTCCGGAAGAGGTGCAGTTACTTCAAGATACTTTCCTGTCCGCGGATGAATAAGCCCGATCGTTGCGGCGTGAAGCGTCTGCCCTTCGGTCCGGAAGGGACTGTCAGGTCTTCCGTAGACTCCGTCGCCCAGAAGCGGATGTCCGATAGAAGCCATGTGCACCCGGATCTGATGCGTTCTCCCCGTCTCAAGACGGAATTCCGCGTAAGAATATCCCCTGAACTGCTCAAGGATCCGGTAATGCGTCACCGCGTCCTTACCGCCTTTTTCCGTTACGGCCATTCTTTTCCGTTCTCTGGGATCTCTTCCGATGGCCCCGCTTACAGTGCCTGACTCATCGCGGAAGTTTCCCTTCACGATGCCCAGATACACCCGGTTCACCGAATGAACCTTCAGCTGTTCGGCGACACCCCGGTGAGCCATGTCATTTTTGCAGATTACCAGCGATCCCGTCGTATCCTTGTCGATCCTGTGGACGATACCCGGTCTTTTCTCTCCGCCGATTCCGGACAGAGAATCTCCGAGATAGGCCATGATCCCGTTGACCAGCGTTCCGCTCTCATGACCCGGCGCCGGATGAACCGTAAGTCCCTTCGGCTTGTTGATAATCAGCAGATCCCCGTCCTCATAAAGAATATCAAGAGGCATCTCCTCCGGCACTATGTCCACTTCTTCCGCGTCGGGAACCGTAAGCTCGATTACCCATCCCGCTTTCGGCTTCGTACTTGCCTTAAGTTTTCCGTCCCGGCACGTAATGAGGCCGCTTTCTATCAGTTCTTTAATCCTCGCCCGGGAGAGACTTCCGACAGCCTCTGAAAGGATAACGTCGGTTCTCTTTTGCGCCTGCTCTTCAGTTACAGTGACCGTTATTTTTTCCGCCATGGCAGATTATCCTTAAGAAAGCTGAAATCATCATCCTTATAAACCGTCATGATGAGAACAAACAGTACCGCGGCCGAAACTGTAACTAGAATATCAGCAAAATTAAAGACCGGGAAATCAATCAGCCTTATATAAATAAAATCTCTTACCGATCCGAGAAAAACCCGATCCAGAAGATTCCCGCAGGCGCCGGCAGTCATCACTGCCGCTACAGCTTCAAGCGCCGCATAATGACGGCCGCCGGGAAGCACCGCGATAAAATATCCGGCTGCGGCAAAGAACAGAACCGCAAGAGCGATAAAAAGCGCCTGCCTGTTCTTCAGAAGTCCGAAAGCCGCACCTGCATTCTCAAGATAGAGGAATTCCAGCACGCCCGGAATCAGTCTGATGGTTCTGTCTCCAAGCGATGCCGCGGCAGCCTTTGTAATCTGGTCAATCAGTGTCAGCGCCGCGATCAGAATCCCGCAGCGCAGAAACCGCTTTTCTTTCAAAGTTTCAATCATTTCCAGTCTTCTGCGCGGTCACGGCACGGATTCCGCAAAGAAGCTCCTCCTCCGTGACGTCATCCGAAACAACCGCGCTGCCTATACCCGCAGGCAGGATGAACCGGATTTTTCCGCCTTTCATTTTTTTATCGGATTTTGTAAACTCGAGGATTTTGTCCTCAGGAAGCCCCGGCACTTTCGTCTGAAGTCCGTAGTCTCTGAAAAGAGCGTTCACCTCATTCTCAACAGCTTCGTCGATCATTCCCCGCATACGGCTGATTCTCAGCGCTGCCGAGGTTCCGACCGCCACGCATTCTCCGTGCAGCATTTCAAAATTCATGTATTTCTCGATCGCGTGACCAATCGTGTGGCCCAGGTTGAGAAGCGCTCTCTCTCCCTGTTCCTTCGGGTCCCTCGTGACAATACCGGTCTTGATGGCGGCTGTCTGACTGATCATATCAGTGAGCGCGTCAGGAAGAAGATTCATGACATCCCCGCGGTGCCCGGCAAGCCAGTAAAAGAGCTCCCTGTCGCCGAGAACCGCGGACTTGATCACCTCGCCCATTCCGGCCGCGAACTGCTCCTTTGGAAGCGTCTTAAGAACCGAGGTATTCGCGTACACAAGTTCCGGCATATGAAACGCCCCGACCATGTTTTTGTATCCGTTGAAATCGACAGCAGTTTTTCCGCCGATGCTCGAGTCAATCTGGGCAAGAAGCGTCGTCGGAAGCTGAATGACGCGGATTCCGCGAAGGTAAACTGCCGCCGCAAAGCCCGCCATATCCCCTGTCACTCCTCCGCCGAGAGCAGCAACACAGTCTCCTCGCTCGAAGCGTCTGTCAAGAAGTTCTAAGAGCAGCTCCTCCACACTTCTCAGATTCTTATGCTCTTCGCCCGCCTTGAATTCATGGCAGAAAACCCCGTCAAAAACACGGGAGAGATATCCGCCGGCTTCGTTTCCGTAAATCGGCATTGTATTTGTATCTCCCACGAGCATAACCTTGCCTCGTGAAAAGCCGCTTTCCGTAAGCTTAAGCGGAAGCATCTCAAACGAATCTGATATGTATGGAGCGATCATTCATTAAACCTCAAAAAAACAATAAGCATCAGATACCGGGATCTGATGCTTGGTGGTTAATAAGAAGACTGCATGGATGACAGATCAAACGCACCTGTAAGGATACTCTGGAAATCACCGGATATATCCACATCCGCCGGTGTTAATATGAAAATGTAGCTTGCCACTTTCTGAAGCTTGCCTTCAAGCGAATAGCAGACGCCGCAGGAGAAATCGATCACCCTCTGCGCTATATCAACGTCGAGTCCCTCAAGGTTCAGAATCACGGTGCAGCTGTTCATAAGCGTATCCGCGATTTCTCTCGTATCCTCCATGGACGAGGGGCGTATTACGCTGACCTCCATACCGCTTCCGGTACCCGTACTTTTCCTGCGGATCGGCGTCACCTTCTGCCTTCTGGATGTTCTGTAGTCCGAAGAGGGCTGTGTATCCTGATAGCTGCTCCTCTTTGCAGAGGTTGTTTTGGATGATGCCGCGCGCCTTGAAGAAACGGACGTTTCCGGCTTTTCGTAGGAAATATCCCGCGAAGTCTGGCGTCTCACAGTAGAAGTCTTTGCCGCTGAAATCTTTGACGGCGTCTTCTTCCTGCTTTTTACAGGTTCATCGTCGAAGTCATCGTCTTCAAAGTCATCTTCGTCATCAAGGTCGTCTTCATCTGACTTGAACTTGCTGAAAAAACGCTTCTTTGTCTTCGGTTTTTCAAATTCCTCGTCGAGATCATCTTCCTCGTCGTCATCATAATCGTCGCCGTCAAGATAATCGTCGTCGTCGAAATCGTCATTCAGTTTGATTGCATCAAGAAATTTATCGAAAAAGCCCATTAGCCTTGTCCCCGTTTCCTAATTTGCAGGACCGTAATCGCGTTCTCCGAAAAGCGCGGTTCCGACCCTGACACAGGTGGAACCTTCCTCAACCGCGACCTCATAGTCCCCGGACATTCCCATGCTGAGAAAATCCACCTTTTCATTATTATTGTTTTTCAAATTCATGTCAACTGTTAATTGGCGCAGTTGTCTGAACACACAGCGCACATTTTCGGGATTATCCGTCATCGGCGCCGAGGTCATAAATCCCTTCAGAAGGACGTGCGGAAGCTTCATGACCGTGTCCGCCAGGGCGGGCGCATTTTCAGGAGAAACGCCGAATTTGCTGTCTTCTCCCGCGACGTTGACTTCAATCAGAACCGGTATCACGCGGTGATTCTTTGCGGCTTCCTTCTCGATGGTCTCCGCCAGCTCCGGCGAGTCGACGGAATGGATCATCGCGATGAAAGGAGCGATATACTTCACTTTGTTTCTCTGCAGATGCCCGATCATGTGCCATGAGATGTCTTCCGGCAGATGTTCTCTCTTCGCGGTCAGCTCCTGCACGTAATTCTCGCCGAAATCTCTCTGCCCGGCGCGGTAAAGCTCCATGATGTCGGACTCCGGCTTCGTCTTGCTGACCGCCAGTAGCAGCACGTCGTCCTGATTTCTGGAGGCGCGCTCCGCCGCCCTTTTAATTCTGTCCTTTACTTCTTCAAGTCTTTCCGTTGGATTCTGGCTCATAATCACTCTCCGTCAGGACTGTGCCGTTATCTGCGATTCCCTTACGCTCGACGCATTTTCCACAATATTGTCAAACTGCGCGATGCCGTAAGGAGTCCCCTTTTCGACGATGCAGTAATTCTCGTTCTTGTCAAGAATACTGACCTTCCTGAAAACAGCGTATCCTTTATTCATGCTGTAAACCCCTTCTAGATCCGCTGTATCCCGTATGATATAGCGGTCTGTGATGGAGCCTTCTTTAACGATTATATCTCCTTCGTGCAGCGTCGAACTGTCGATATAATAGCGCGCGTCCCTGTGTTCATAAAGGGTCGTGGCAACAAACACCGTCGACGTCTTTCCCTGGCTGTCGGCTCTCAGCATCAGGAATCCGACCTCGCTTCCGTCCTCGCTCGTCACGGCAAATTCATCGGGAACCGTGAAAAACTTCTTTGTCACGATCGAAGAAACCGGAATCTTAAGGCCGACTTCCGTATTTGTAACAAGCTCAATATCAATAAACCTGTTGTCAAGGTAACGGATAAGCCCCGAATTGAAATCGAGTTTTCCGTAATAACTGCCGTCAGCGGATGTGAGAATGGTAAACGCAGCGCTCTGTGTGATTCCGTCCTTCAGGAATTTGACCCGGATTCTGCTGGTATCGCTGAGCCTTACGATCTGTCTGGCAGTCAGCGGAATAATCAGCGACCAGTCCTCTGATTCAATCATTCTGTAGACAGGATCGCCGGCCGCGACTCTTTCGCCGGTTTTGAGACTGACCATCCGGTAGGACTTCTCGTTAAATGTTTCGGAACTGACGTTTTTTACGTCAAAGTTTTCGTATCCGTCCGATTCATAGCAGACGATTCCGTCCGTATAGGCGGTATTGACCGTCTCGTTCCCGATGGTCAAAGAGCCGTAAAAAATGTTTCCCGAAGAAGCGATGGTGCTGTTCAGGATATCTCCCTCAACCAGATATTTAAGAGAATATACGTCGTGAAAATCACCCGCGTCAAAGCCCAGCGAGAACTCTTCCATCTCGCTCTTTATCTTTTTCATCGTCTCTTCGTCCGGAGCTGCGGAAGCCGTCCTCACGGTTTCCGGACTGATGCCGTAGACGACTCCGCCCTTGCGGATTCTTGATATATCCCTGGCGTAATAATTTACATAACCAGGGGCGTCCGCAGTCACGATCTTCTCCGTATATACCGCGATTCCGGTATAATTCTGGTTTTTCGCAAGCGGTCCCGACGTCACCTGATACGAGCGCACGTGCGTCGCCGTCATATAGAGGATCACCGTGACCACAATATAAATAAAAAGAATGCCAAAAATAATCGTTCCGATATTGAGCGAAAATCCGCGCTGTCTACCGGAAGGACCGCTTCCTGACATTCTTCGTGTTTCTTTTTCAGATCTGTTTACCTGCATCAGAGCGCAATCAGTACCTTATCCTGAATTTCCTCCGGAAGTTCCTCTTTGTCGAGAGAAACCGAAATTACAAAGTTGATATTGAACATACTGCTGAGTCTGTCGAATTTCCTGATGGTCGTGAGAATATCTTCGCTTCCGATGTTCGCGCATTTCATGAAGCGGTCAAGATACATCGCCTCGATATCATGATCCTGGGAAATGATACCGCAGATGAAGCCGATGAATTCGTCCACATTTGAAATCGGATATCCTGAAACGTCGATGAGCCTGATCTTGTTGTTGAGCTCATACATATGTTTGTTGTTCTTGTCGATAAAAACAATATTGCCTGTCGCCGTCTTTATCTCTTCATTAACTTTATTGAGAATTTCAGTAGTCTTGCCTTTTCCCTTCTGACCGGCAATAAGCTGAACCATGTGCAAGTTACCTCCTTGAATTGAAAATCACTCTTTATTCGATTATAAGATAGACTATTTGAAAAAACAAGTCCAAACGGAACACGCGGATTTCAGGCATTAATCTGCGAAAGAAGCAGATTCTGGTCGTTGTAGAGGTCCTCCTTTGACTGTGCCCCGACAACGACGGAAATATAAAACTGTCCGTATGCGTTCTGCGAAACAAGCGCAAGACAGTTTCCGGCTGCAGCCGTTGTAC
>CADBRO010000109.1 GCA_902797075.1 uncultured Lachnospiraceae bacterium | reverse complement strand
GTCCAGGGTTTTTCCGCCCTTAACCCGGTGCCCGACGGAAAGGTTTTCCGCCACCGACAGCTCCGGGAACAGGCTGGTCTCCTGATAAATCGTGGCGATTCCGCTCTCGATGGCTTTCGTCGGCGTCAACTTTCCCATGTCCTGACCGTCAACGAATATCTGTCCGGAGTCCTGTCTGTAAGCGCCGGAGATAATCTTGATCAGAGTACTTTTACCGGCGCCGTTGATTCCAAGCAGCGCGTGGACCTCTCCCTTTTTCAGCTGAAAGTCCATCTCCTTCAGAACGCGGTTGGTTCCGAAATTCTTTACGATCTTCCGCGCCTCCAGCGCTAATTCTTCACTCATACCCGCTGTCCACCTTCCTTAGAATTCAAGAAATCGGAGTTTTGCATTCCATAAAGAGCCGGTCGACAATCCGCACCGCGGTGTTGTCATCTCCTGTAAGCCCGCCTTTCCCGACGACCGGGAAGCCGCTGTATTTTCCGGTAAGCCTTGAGACGTCCGCCTGCGGAATCACGTAGTCATATACTGTCAGTTTTACTGAACCGAGATACCTGCATACGCTGAGCAGGGTATCTCCTCCCGTGGCGTAAATACCGGCGATGCTGCCGGATTTATGTTCCATGATCCGCGCGGTGATCTTACCGATGGCTTCGTTGATAAGATCCGCGCCTCTGCCTTTATCGTAACCTCTCTTATTCTCTTCCGCTTCAAGATCGAGCACTTCACCGTGAAGCGCGGTCTCAAGAAGTATCTCCCGGGGAGCATCTTCCCCTCCGAGCCTTCCTGATGCTGCCTCCACAACTCTTTCGATCTCTTGGTCCGCCGCGGCTCCTCCATCCATGAGAAGCTTTGGATCAATCGATATCCGAAGGCACCGCCCTTTGCTTTCCAGCACCTCCATCTGCCGTTTTGTGACCGGAGTCGCGCTGCCGGCGGCTATCAGAACCGTCTTTCCCGGAACTTCCTCATGGGGAGCGTCGATTTTTTCTTTCTTCTCCTCATGAATCAGCCCCCTGCGGTATGAAAGGCGCGCGGTAAATGCGCCGGGATCGACACTCAGAATCTTAAATTCCGACCTGACGCAGGCTTTCGCGATCTCGTCAAGATCGTTGTCGCAGATTGCGTCGATTATGATAAGTTCCGCGCCTTCGTTTACTTTGCTCTTAAGCTCTTCAAGAACCGCATCCTCCCCGGCAAGGACTGCCGAAAGACTGATAAAAGCGGTCTTTCTCTCCGTCTGTCCTGCTAAAAGACGGGGAATATAGCACTCCGTAACCGGAGTCCGTACATCCTTCGACGCCGGGGTGTTCACAAGCGCCGTACCGTCGATCACCGAGTATCCGCCGACCAGTATGCGCCTTGAAGCAGGCATCGCGGGGACCACGACCGCGATCGTATCCGGAAGCAGATCCAGCATCGCGTCGATTTCTGTTCCGATGGACCCCCGAAGCGTCGTGTCAATCCTCTTCTCAAAATACTGAACGCCCTGTGCCAACAGCGCTTTTACCGCGCGGCTTACCTTTTCGTATGCCTCGGGGGACGGCAGCGCTCTGCTTCCTGTTGATATGACGACCGCGTCATGACTGCCCGGGCTCTCCTCTGCTTCAGCGAACTTCCCGTCGATATAAAGAGCGGTTTCAGCCCCGGACCGCGCCAGCAGCACGGCGGTTGTCGTCGCTCCTGTGATATCGTCCGCAACTGCGCCAAGTATCGGCATCATTTTCCTCCCAAATAAGGTCTGCTTTTTTCCGTCCCCGGCAGTTGACAGCCGGCAGCTCCGCAAACCGCGGTTTTCAGTTCTTCTTCTCCTTCTGCTTCGCCGCGTATTCAGCAACCACCTTCGTGGATTCAATCATCGAAATGCTGCCGGCGATGCCCTTGCCCGCGATATCAAATGCGGTTCCGTGATCCACCGAGCTGCGGATGAACGGAAGACCGAAGGTCAGTGTGACGGACTTTTCAAAGTCATATGTCTTGCAGGCGATATGTCCCTGGTCATGATACAGGGAAAGAATAGCGTCAAATTTTCCCGACTTGCCGATGTTGAATACCGAATCCGCCGGGCACGGTCCGACACAGTTGATGCCCCGGGCCTTTGCATCTTCGACAGCCGGTCCGATATCGGTGATTTCCTCTGTTCCGAAAAGACCGTTATCCCCGTTGTGCGGGTTAAGTCCGGCTACCGCGATCAGCGGATTTTCAAGTCCGACTTTTCTGAGTTCCTTATCAATGTAAATGACGTCCTTCAGGATCTCGGAGCGGGTTGCGAATTTGCACGCCTCCACAAGCGGCATATGCCTGCTGACGAAGAAGACCCTCAGCTTGTGGCAGGCAAACATCGTAAGCGCGTACTCAGAGTTGGTCATATGCTGATAAATCTCCGTGTGGCCCGGTTCCTTTACGCCGATCAGCTTAATTGCCTGCTTATGGATCGGAGCTGTCGAAACCGCGTCAATCTTACCGGCAAGGCCGAGCTCAATCGACTTGACGATGAAGTCATAGGCCATCTGTCCGGCAAGCTTCTGCACCTCGCCCCATTTGATGGAGTCTGTATCATAATCTCCCGTCTCGATGATATCGAAGGTTCCGTATTCGTATTTAGCTTCGTAAGGATCACTGATCTTGTTGAAGCGGATTTCTTTTCCGAGCACGTCAGCCGCTCTTTGAAGAATAGCAGCGCTCCCGATCATGAACGGTCTGCACACTTCATGAATTTCTTTGTCGAGCATTGTTCCGACACAGATTTCCGGTCCGATACCTGCCGGATCACCCATGGTCAGCGCTGTGATCGGTCTGTATGCATCACTCATATTCTTTCGTTTCCTTTCGTATTATTTTCTATTACAACCACTTTTGCCTTCGTTATGTTTTCGGATATGCTATACTTCTGAGTTTTATATTATCAATGTCTGTAACATGTGTCAATTACGCCCTGACTGTTCTGAAAATTTTGTGTGGCTTTAACAGAATTGGCGTTTCTTTTTTGTGCACATTTGACTTTCGTTTTCTTTCGTTATTTTCGTATATCGAAAATGACAGCTGTAAAAAACGGCGTGCCTTACAGCACGCCGTCCTTCGCAATTATCATTCAATTTTTATTATCCAAGCGCTACATCCAGAACCATCATCAGCACAAATCCAAGCGAAAATGCTACCGTTCCGGCATTCGAATGCGCTCCCTCGGACATCTCCGGGATCAGCTCTTCCACTACGACATACATCATCGCACCGGCTGCGAAAGCCAGCAGATACGGAAGCACCGGCACAACGACACTTGCCGCAAGAATCGTAAGAAACGCGGCCAGAGGCTCGACAGCACCGGAAAGAACCCCATACCAGAAGGTTTTCACCTTTGGCATTCCCTCCGAAAGAAGAGGCATCGAGACAATCGCG
>CADBRO010000108.1 GCA_902797075.1 uncultured Lachnospiraceae bacterium | reverse complement strand
ATAGAAATGCACTAAAAGGGTTGAAATGAAACATCGCCCAATGGTAGCATGATTTTTACAGGAAAGTATCGTATAAATTCGGGGAATGCGCTCTTAGCATTCCGACATTTTATGACAACTCAGGGGAGATTGCCGACGTATGTATTATCTGATAAAAGATATTCTTACACCATGTTCGGAGAAGGAAGCTCTTCAGTCAAAAGACAGCGCAGTTCCTTACGTCGCGGTGCTTGATCCGAAGAAATGGGCCGAGGCGCGCGACCGCTTCGATATGGGGATTGACCTTGAACTTGACCCCTCGGATATTCTTGAGACGAAAGCAATCGTCAACTATGATTCTCTTACAGGCTCGTTCCATGTTCCGAGGCGCAGCGACATCAGCGGGAAGCCTCATAAATGCGCCTTCGCTCTCGACGAGAAGGGAATCGTTTTTATCGAGAGCGGGACGTATGCGGCGGATCTTATAAGGAGTATCCAGAACTCGAAAAAATGGAAACTGCCGTCGCTTGAGCGTTTTCTTTATGATTTCCTTGAGAAAATGATCTCGAAGGATCTGAGACTCCTCGGAGGCATGGAGCAGGAGCTCGGACTCATCGAGGACCGCATTTTAAAAGAGGAGCAGGAGCAGTTTCCCGAGCGGCTGAATGAGATCCGCGGCGATCTGCTTGACCTGAGGGTTCACTATGAACAGCTGATCGATCTCGGGCAGGAACTGGAGGAGAATGAAAACGGCTTTTTTGATCACTCGAACCTGAGATATTTCAGACTGTTCACCGAGCGGGTCATGCGTCTCCAGGATCAGGTGACCTCGCTTCGGGATTATACGGTCCAGTTAAGAGACCTCTTTTCAACCCGGCTGGATATCCGTCAGAACCGGATCATGACCGTGCTTACGGTGATAACGGCCATTTTCATGCCGCTTACGCTGATCGCCGGATGGTACGGAATGAATTTCTATAATATGCCCGAACTGACCTGGAAATACGGGTATCCGGTCGTGATTGCCGTGAGCGTTGTGATCGTGGTGTTAAGCGTGATCTGGTTCAAGAAGAAAAAATGGCTGTAAGAGACGCTGCATGGAAAACAGTTGTACCGGCCCGTTGATTTAAAGGAGTCAGAGGATTTGTCATGGCATTTTCAACAAGTTCTTTTGGCGAGAGAATCCGTCAGGATCTCGATACGATGGAGGAACGCGGCGGCGTGGTCAAGGCGGGCCTTCTTGAGAAGCTGAGAGTAAAAAAAGTGTCGCCCGAGAGTCCTACGTTCTTCTGCCGGAAAGCGGATTTTACGAATTTATACCGGCGAGAGGCGGGGATGACGAAAGAACATACAATATTGATGAACTGGAGGTCGGCGAGGACTACGAAATCGTTATTACCAATCTTTCCGGTTTATACCGCTACCGCATCCGCGACGTGGTCCGGGTGACCGGTTATTACAACGAGACGCCTCTGGTGCGGTTTATCTACAGGAAGAATCAGCTGGTATCCATCGCGGGCGAGAAGACAAATGAGGAATCCCTGAGGTGGACGGTTGAGGAGTTTTCCCGCGAAAGCGGTGTGGAAGTGGTGGATTACAGCGTTTACGAGGATACGGCGACGGCGCCGGGCCGGTACGTGATCCTGATAGAGCCGGTGCGCGCCGTAAGAAAAGGAGAAATTCCCGGCCTGCGTCAGCACATGGAAAATGCCCTGATGCGGGCAAATCCCGCATACGGAGAAATGGTTATGAACGGGACGCTTTCTCCGCTGAAGCTCGTGATTCTTCAGCAGCAGACGTACCTTTTGTACCGGGATATGATGATCGCAAAAGGCGCGTCGGCGAACCAGCTGAAACCGGTGCGGCTCATCGACACGCCGTTCAAAGAACAGTTTTTCTTTGCACTTCGGGAAAACTACGACGAATAAACAAAACCGCTCAGCCGTCGAGCTCCAGGAGTTTCCTTATCTCAGAGTTGATCTGCTCGTCGGAGCTTGACGCGGGAAATGCCGTAAGGGCGTCGTCAATGCCGACCTGGGCGTAACCTTCGTCGTCGATGCCATTTATGATGATGACGGGAACGCCGTCCAGCACAGCGGATTCCGTGCGGAAATAGGTTCCCTTGTACTCATAGGCCGGGCGGAGAATCGTGGTGTCATCCCGGCCGGAATTGATCTTGTCTGCCGGGACTGCTCCGTAAGACATAAGCAGTTTTTCCACGCGGTCAAGGACGAGTTGCAGTTCCTGTTCGTTCATTCGCTTTTTCCTTCTTTCTGTTCCAGAGTGCGGATATAGCGCTCCGACCGGAATGAGGAGGTGTACACCCAGACCTCGAAGCCGTCGGCTTTGAGGTCATTTATAAGTTGTATGGTTCCTTTGCGGAGCCTTTCGGTAAAAATTCTGTTCAGAGGAAACGGAAGCGGAGCTTCCGTTTCAAATGTATTCGGATCAACGAACAAAACCTCGTCAAGATCAAATGATACGCGCATAGTGTTCACCGTCTCTTTCCCTGCTATTTACTATTTACAGGGGTTCGGACGGAAAAGTCAACAGGTGATTGGCGCGGAAGCTTACACTCGGAAAGCGGTATGATATGAAAATCTCGAATAATCACAAGATGGCGCTCCTTTACATGATGAGGGAGCTGGTCAGAAAAACAGATGAGGAGCATGTGCTGAACGCCTCGGATCTGATCCGGATTCTTGAAAAGTACGGGTGTGAGGCTGACCGCCGGACCATTTACAACAATATACAGATTCTTACGGATTTCGGGCTGGACATCCAGAAAAGGACGGACATTCCCGGTTATTATATCGCTTCCCGGGACTTTGAGCTTCCGGAGCTGAAGCTGCTTGTGGACGCGGTCCAGTCGTCGAAATTCATCACGGAGAAGAAGTCGGGGGAGCTGATCGGAAAGCTCATGCAGCTCACAAATGAGCAGAAGGCAAAAGAACTTGACCGCTCCGTCTATATCCGGAACCGCATGAAAACCGGAAATGAGAAGATCTTTTACAATATCGACGCTCTGCATGAGGCGATGAACAGCGACCTCCAGATCGAGTTTCAGTATGGGGAGTGGAATACGGCGAAGCGGCTTGTGGCGAAAAAGAACGGCAGGATCTACCGCGCAAGCCCGTGGGCTCTTACATGGGACGACGAGAATTATTACCTGATTGCCTATGATGAGGAAGCCGGGATTATCAAGCATTTTCGTGTGGATAAAATGATCCGCATCGCTCTTGGCGAGGAACACCGCAACGGCAGCGACCGGTTCGGGGATTTTGATCTCGCCGCTTTCGCGAAGAAGACCTTCGGCATGTTCGGAGGAGAGGACGCCGACGTAACTCTCCGCTGCGACAAAGGGCTTGTCGGGGTGCTGATCGACCGCTTCGGAAAGGATATCATGATCGTACCCGAGGGGAAAGATCATATTCACGTGCGGGTGACGGTGTCGGTAAGTCCCCAGTTTTTCGGATGGGTGACCGGACTCGGAAACCGGATGGAGATTACGGGACCTGCCGGCGTGCGGGAGGCGTACCGGAATTATCTGGAAGATCTTCTAAAGATCTACGGGCAGAAGAGCTGAAAAAGACGAAGCTGGGGAATATGTTTTTGTCAGCCAAAGATGGACGTATTGATTCCGCAAGAAGTATGATAATATAAAACGGCATGAGTCGCGTCACACAGCCCCGCCTTTGGAGGCCGTGTTATATGAGAAAAAAGCGAAACGGGCTGCGAATGCTCCCCTTTTCGCTTGCGATTATTAGAAAGTGTTTAGGAAATGATCAAAGATCACCGCAGCAACCGCACCGCCGGAACAATTATTTTTAACATGGCCCTTGTGGCAGTCAGTCTGTTTGTCAATGGTTTCGGAATCTATCTCACGATTCAGGCAAATATGGGAGCGGCGCCGTGGGATGTGCTGAATCTCGGTATTTCAAAGAGCACCGGCGTTTTATACGGGACGGCGTCGATTGCCGTATCCTGCACGATTTTGCTGATTGACGTTCTGCTTCGGGAACCCATCGGGATCGCCATGTTTATTGACGCGGTCCTGGTAGGAAAAGCGGTGGATTTTTTTAACTGGATTCATGCGGTGCCCGTCTGCCGTTCATTTGAGACCGGTATTCCCGTTATGTTCGCCGGGCTTTTTATTCTCGCGTATACCCAGTACGGCTACATGGCCGCTTCTCTTGGCTGCGGACCGCGTGACACGCTGCTCGTGGGACTTGCGAAGCGGGCGGGAAGGATTCCGATCGGCGCAGTCAGCATCATGCTTCTCGGCACCGCTACGCTGATCGGATGGCTGCTCGGCGGCCCGGTCGGTCCGGGAACGCTGATCTGTGCGTTCTGCTCCGGTCCGATCATGCAGTTCGCCTTCAGGACGGTCCGCTTCGATGCGACGCACGTGCATCATCAGAAGCTGGCGGATTCATTCAGGGTGATATTTCAGCGTTAAGTAAGAAGTAAGGAGAGGGGCTATGAACATACTTGTATTGAACGGATCGCCGTCAGGAAGTGAAAGCATCACTTTGCAGACGGTGGAATACCTGAAAATCCTGTTTCCGCAGCACACGTATGAGATTCTAAATGTCGGGCAGAAGATCAGAAGCTTCGAGAAAGATTTTTCGGAAGCGGAAGCCGCTCTGTCAAGGGCGGAGCTGATCTTGTTCTGCTATCCGGTTTACACGTTTCTGGTGCCGGCGCAGCTTCACCGCTTTATCGAGCTCATGAAAGAGAGCGGGGCTTCATTTTCCGGAAAATACGCGGCGCAAATCAGCACCTCGAAGCATTTTTACGACACGACCGCACACCGGTTTATCGAGGATATCT
>CADBRO010000107.1 GCA_902797075.1 uncultured Lachnospiraceae bacterium | reverse complement strand
GACCTACTATTTTTTATCTTGCTTGTTTTAGTGGGTATCTTCAGGCCCCCGCGGACCTACTATTTTTCAGCTTGCTTGTTTTAGTAGGTATCTTCAAGCCCCTGCGTACCTACTATTTTTCATCTTGCTTGTTTTAGTGGGTATCTTCAGACCCCCGCGGACCTACTATTTTTTATCTTGCTTGTTTTAGTAGGTATCTTCAGGCCCCCGCAGACCTACTATTTTTTATCTTGCTTGTTTTAGTGGGTATCTTCAGGCCCCCGCAGACCTATCTAATCTTATTCTTGCTCTTTCTCACAGTCCCGCACGCAAGAAAGCAGCAATTCCGCGAGCGGGCGATTGGAGTACCGCCGGCACTTGCTTTATAAGACACCGTCTTATGAAGCTTATGTGCCGCTGCGGTACGACCTCAGCGCAAGCGTGCCCGCGACGAAAGGCTGCTTTCCACGATACGGTCTATAGATTGCTTTCCACGATACGGTCTATAAATTGCTTTCCTCGATACGGTCTATAGATTGCTTTCCTCGATACGGTCTATAGATTGCTTTCCTCGATACGGCCTGTATGAAACCCTTACTTCGCGATCACCCGCTCCTCCAGGAACTTCGACACAATCGCCTCCGCTTCATCCTCATCCCAGTTTCTCGCGTCGACATTATCGCCGTGAAGCTCAAGATACGGAATTCCGGCCTTCTCGAACGCGCGCGCCATCGGCGACGGCCCTCTTCCGGAGCCCAGTCCGATCGCGGCGTCGCATCCGTGATTGATCGCTTCCTTTACCATCCAGTCAATGCTGTTGATGCCGAGCAGGATCTGGCGGCTCGCCAGAGCGCGGAGCGGATCATCCTTAAGATCCCTTGCATAACTGTCCGCAGCGATCGAGATATACATGGAGGCGACAAAGACTGCGCCGTACTTCTCCTCGAACGCCTTGTAGAACTTGGTATTGCTCCAAAGGCCTGCCGTCGTCCACATGAGCCTGATTTTCTCATTTTTGCATACCGCAAAACCGGAGTCGACTCTCTCCTTGACCTCCTCATAGAGGTTCTTCGCGAGATCCCGCATTTCCGGCATTCCGCGGTACCACTGCATCGGCATGAGCGCGAACTGATCCCTTAAGCTTACCGGGCACGGACTTGTGTGCGCGATCAGGTCACGGGTCATTCTCAGATAATCCGCCTGCTCGTTGACAAGGTTCATCACTTCCCGGAAATGATAGGGATCAAAGGATTTCCCGGTCTCCGTCTCAAGAAGACGGATCAGCTGCCGCATTTCCTCGACGCGGAGATCCAGCACATGCTTCGGAATCAGCTCATCCCACTGCTCCCTGCATTTCTCCCACCATTTGTCCGGAGACGGCATAATCTCTTCGCCGACGTCCTCGAGGGAGAAATACGGGCATCCGTATTCTCTCGCCCAGAGCTCTTTAATGGTCTGGAGCTGGTCCGGATTCGTTCTTCCGACGATCACCGTCGGCTTCGGAAGTCCGCCCCACGGAGCGGTCTCCGGATCATTTACCATCGTGCAGGCAAGACCGAGCGAATAGTAGTGGTCCATATCGTAGCCGCGCTTTGCCATATACTCGAAATACGGTTTCGAGAGCTTCTTCGCGGAAATCTGGGAAGACCACCACTGAAGCGTGATGGACGGGAACCCGAACGCAGTCAGGATTTCCTCCGCCTCGTCCACGCTGCAGATACCGAAGGGCATGCCGCCTGTTACATTTTCCTTGAGGGAATTGAAATAGTCATCCTGGAACTGTTTTAACGCATAGACTGACTGCAGTCTCACTTCGCCGTTTTCCGCCATTTCACTCTCCCTCCTTTCCCGATCCGATAAACTCCGTCATCCGCGCGCGGATTTCCTCCGGATCACCGACCGGATATTTCTGTTTTTCAAAGTAGATATACGGGATTCCCTTTTCCTTAAGATAAGCGATTTCATCGGGAATATCCCACGCCTCCGCGTCGCCGCGGAGACTGAAGAAGACCACTCCGTCCGGCTGCGCCTTCTCTATGCAGGATATGAAATACCTGACGCGGCCTTCAAGCGGCGGCGTGCTCGGGCACGGCGCTTTCGTATTGTAACGGTGAATGATATCCTCGAGAACATTTCCCCGGATTTCGATGGGGTTCTCGCCCGCGCGGTTTCCCCAGCAGTGGTTTTCAGCGATCACGCCGGCTCCGCAGGACTCGAGCAGCTCATAGAGATCCGTGCTGTACTGCGGGCAGCCGGAGAAAAAGACGCGGAATCCGCAGTTTTCTCCCGCAGCTTCTTCTTCAAGAAGCGCCGCGAGCAGCTCGTTGTACTCCTTCTTATCCATCAGCATGGAGGCGCCGATCACCGCGAGAGCCTCCGTGCCGGTCAGGTCGATCGTCCCCTCCGCGCGCCGTTTCGCGAATTCGCTAAGCAGCTCTTTCGTACGGTTCGTGATCATGACAGCCTCTGTGAGAGCCTCCTCCGTAATGGCTTTGCCGGACCACTCCTCCAGCTTCTTTACAAATTCCAGAATGCGGTCGCGGTTGTAATTCTGACTCGTCATATAGGACGAATGCGCGTGGTCAAGGAAATAAATCTCCGGTACGGGACAGTCCGGCTTCTCCTTCTTCAGGTCGCGGAAAACCGAATACATCTTGTGGACGGATCCGCGGGCATGAGGAACGACGAGGCAATCCAGAAAATCATAATTTCCGGAAATGACTCTGCCCGCCATCGCGACTGCAAAGCCCTCGGCGCGGCCCATTTTCTCCCCGCCCTTCCGCATATCGGCGTCCGGCGAAACCGTCACGCGGACGGGCAGAAAGCCCGCCGCCATGATCAGCTCTTCCGGGACCACGTTGCAGAAATACCCGATGACCTTTCCGCCATCCTGCTTCCATTTTCTGGCGTACGCTGTACTGTCCTTATAGTATTCCATCAGCGTGTTCAGTGTATTCATAGTCCGATGCCTCCGTATCAGGCTTCTGTAAGAACAACGATCTCATCGCCGTCCTGCTCGAATTTCGTCTCGAGCCACTGGTTCTCACAGACGTATTTAATATAATTGAAAATGCCTTCGAACCGCGGATCGTCCGCCTTCACCGGTTCAGGCCGGTTGTCGCCGCCCATCCAGACCGGAAGGAGCGAAAATCTGTCGATCTTCTTATCACCGATTTCAAGCTTCAGAAGAACCGCATTTCTGCTCTCGTAGGGGAACGCGTAGTTCGGGTGCTCCGGATCCGGTTTCCAGCGGTACGGCTTGAAGGTAAAGTATCCGTTCTGCTTATCTCCCGCAATGACGCGGAGCGGGACGTCAGCGACGCTGAAGTTGCCGAGACTGTAGAAAATCGGCTTCCCGTTGTAAATCTCAATTCCCTTGACGAGGTGCGCGTGATGGCCGAAGATCACGTCCGCGCCGGCGTCGATCGCTGCGTGGCCGATCTTGAACTGGTACTCCGCAAGGAAGGCGGACATGAAATGCACGCCCCAGTGAATGGACACGATCACGATATCCACCTGTTTCTTCAGCTCGCGGATCTGATTCTCCATCGCGGCAAGATCTTCGGGATCCGGAATATCGATGATTTCCGGAGGAGTTCCGGGCTGCCAGTCAAACTGGCGGTAATAGGTGCTGACCCTGAGCGGATTCGCGCCGGCCTTTCCCTTGTCCGCAGCATATCCTTTCGGCAGAACGCTGCAGTACGCCAGAATACCGATCTTCACGCCGTCCTTCTCAAGAATCGCCGGCTTTACGGCATCCTCGATGTCCCATCCCGCACCGATGCACTGAATTCCCTGCTCCTTCACGACGTCAATCGTCTGCTGCATCGCATTTTCGCTCCAGTCAAGCGTATGATTCGATGCAAATGAGAGCACGTCGAAATTCGCGCATTTCTTTCCGAGCACCCAGGCGTGCTCCGGATCTCCGGGCTTCGCGGTTCTCGGTCTCGGATAAGCAAATACCTGCTGGCAGTAATCGGTCGCAAGAACCTCCTCCAGCTGCCCGAATCTGAAATCGGCAGCGTCAAGGATCGGCTTTACCAGTTCAAATTTCGTCTCCGGATTTTCCTTGGCGAGAGAAATGTCTCCGCCCGCGATCAGGGTTATCTTTTTATTTTCGCTCATAATGATCCCCTTTTACTGGAATACCTCTGCGTCGCAGAGCTCTTTGTACTGCTCCTCCGTCATTCCGAGAAGCTCGCGGCATACATACTCCGTATCTTCGCCGATGCACGGAGAATATCCTTCCTTCGGCTCGCAGCTTCTGAACTTCAGCGCAGGACCGAAGCGGATCGCGTCGCCCATTTCGTTATTGCCGGTCTTGATAAAGAATTTTCTCGCCTTGTAATGCGGATCCTCAAGGACGTCGTGTCCGTTCTCGACGACGCCCGCGCCGACTCCGGCGTTCTGGAGGTCAGCCATCAGAGACTCGGCCTGGAAAGCCGCCGTCGCTTCTGCGACAAGCTGATCGAGCTCGTCTTCATTTCTCTTTCTGTCGATAAATGTGGCAAACCGCGGATCCTTCTCCCACTCGGGATGTCCGATGACCTTTGTAAATGCGGCCCACTCCTCTTCAGTGAACACTTCGATGGCAATCCAGCGCTCTTCACCCGCGCAGGGATACACTCCGTGGGGAGCACCCTTCGGGTCGCGGTTTCCGTTAAGCTCTGTGATGTGTCCGTTCACGGTATAGTCCAGCGCCGGAACCGCAAGAAGTCCCATGCTGGATTCAAGCTGCGACTGGTCGATATACATGCCTTCGCCGGTCAGCCTTCTGTGCTCAAGCGCCGCGAGGATCGCGATCACCTCGTAAACCGGCGCGATACAGTCGGTATACGCCTGATGAGGCGGGATTCCGAGACGGTCGTTCCATCCGGTGATGGATGTCCATCCGCCGAGCGCGCTTAAGTGAAGACCGAAGCCGCTCATCGTATTTCTCGGGCCTGTCTGTCCCTGCATGCAGGAGCTGACCATGATGATGCCGGGGTTGATCTCTTTGATCTTCTCGTATCCGAGTCCCCATCTCTCCATGGCGCCGGGACGCATGTTTTCGCAGACGACGTCGGCTTCCTTAAGAAGCGGAAGAATCACTTCCATCGCGCGGGGATTCTTCATGTTGATCTGCAGGGACTTCTTGTTGGAGTTGAGCATGTTGAACATATAGCTCGCGTTGAGGCCCATCTTGTTGTCCTTGAAAGGAGGCGTCACGCGGAACGGATCCGGCGCCGCGCCGCTTTCGCAGCGGATCACCTGAGCTCCGAAATCAGCGAAAAAGCTGGTCGCCCACGGGCCTGCTCCGACCCAGTGGAAATCAAGAATTTTTATGCCTTCGAGAGGATATCTGCTGCTCATTAAATCAGTCCTCCTTCTTTCAGTAATGCGATCTCTTCCGGTGTGTAGCCCAGCTCCTCGTAGACAAGCTCGTTGTGCTCACCGATATGGGGCGCGCGGCTTCTGACGTTCCAGATGTTGGCCGTGGTCTTGAACGGCGCTCCCGGATATTCAAATGTCTTCTCCAGATCCTCATGCTCGACCTGTACCCAGAAATCGCGGCTCGTAAGCTGATCGTCGCTTAAGAGATCCTTCGTGTTCTGAACCGGAGTCAGATCGTAGTGTCTCTTCAGAGCTTCGTCGAAAAGCTCTTTTTTCGTGTGCTTGAGGAAAAATGCGGCCCAGATCTCCTCGATATGCGCGATCTCCTCCTCGGTCATGTGATAGAGGTCGAGATTCGTCCAGTCGTATTTCAGCAGATCGCCCTCGTCTCCCTCACCGAGCTCAACCATCCAGTCGATGAGCGGCTTCAGGGTTCTGGACTGACGTCCGCCGATCAGTCTCATGGCGACCATTCCGTCGGCGCATTTCCACACCTGGCGGAGCTTCAGCGTTCCTCTCCAGCTCTGCGCGCCGAGTCTCGTCGTGAGCCTGTGCTGATATTTCCATGCCAGCGGCTCGTACATCATCAGATGTCCGACGGCTTCCATGCCGGAGCAGTCGATATAATCGCCCTCGCCGGTCGTATTTCTCGCGTAAAGTGCCGCAAGGGAACCAGCGACTGCCTGAAGGCTGGCATGAAGGAACGTCTGCGGGGTGTTGAGCCTCATCGGCGCGCGGTCCGGATAACCGCACTGGTACATGACGCCACCGACTGCCCAAAGCACAAGGTCATCGCCCTTATAGCCGGCGTACGGTCCGTTCTGTCCGTAGGGTGTAATGGAAACCATGACGAGACCTTTGTTCTGTTTCTTAAGGTCGTCATATCCAAGTCCCATCGAGGCCATGCAGCCCGGCGCGAAGGATTCGAGAATCACGTCGGCTTCGGAAGCCATTTTCCGGAAGATCTCCCTGCCCTCTTCCTTTGTGAGATCGAGGGTGACGCTCTTCTTTCCGGTGTTGAACGCCCAGAACGGAAGGGAATTCTCGGGCTTCGGGTCATTTTCATAAAATGGCCCGATCCGGCGGGAGGGATCCCCCGAGGGCGGTTCGACCTTGATGACCTCCGCGCCGAGATTCGCGTAAATCTGTCCGGCGAGCTGTCCTTTTTCGTCAGTCAGATCAAGTACTTTATAATTCATCATATCGGTTTTACCTCATTTTCAGATTAGTGTACGAGCACGGTGCAAAGCTGCGGGAAGATGAAGAGAATCACGACGACCACGAGCTGCGCGAACATGAACGGCAGAACGCCCGTGAACAGATCCTTCAGCTTGACCTGCGGGCAGAAGCCCTTGATCATGTAAAGGTTGACCGCGAACGGCGGGGAAATGACGCCGATCGCCATCATGATGGATACGAGAACGCCGAACCAGATAAAGTCGACGCCGAGCATCATGAGGGAGGTCTTAAGAAGCGGAAGCACGATCATCATGACCGCCATACCGTCGAAGAACACGCCAGCGATGAAGAAGAAAAGCATGATCACGGCGCAGACCGCCATCGGAGAAGCGTTCATGCCTGTGATTCCTGCCGCAATCTTCTGCGGAAGACCGATCAGAGCGAGGAAGTTGCCGAAAAGGGACGCGCTGGCAACGAGGATGCCGAGGGTAGCGGTACTTCTTGCGGTGCGGAGGAAGATCTTCTTCAGAGTCTTCCAGTTAAGGCTGTGATAGTAAACGAGCGCGATGATCAGCGCGATGACGGAAGCCACGCCTGCTGCTTCAGTCGGGGTCGCGATACCGGCGTAGATAACGCCCATAACAGCGATGATAAGTACGAGTGCCGGCCAAATTCTGGCAAGCGAATGCCATCTCTCTGACCATGTAGCCTTCTCGCCGCCCGGAACGTCGTCCGGACGAACCTTCACCCAGATGAAAACCGTGAGGCAGAGCGCTGCCGCGAGAAGAAGTCCAGGGATGACGCCCGCGATGAAGAGGGATCCGACCGACGTATCCATCAGCCATCCGTAGATAATAAAGCCCTGTGAGGGAGGAATGATAAACGCAAGTCCTGCCGCGCAGGCGACGGATCCGCACGCAAGTTTCGGAGAATACTTGCGGTCGAGCATTTCCGGGATCGCCATAGCGCCGATGCCGCCGAGAGAAGCGGACATGGAGCCCGAAAGAGCGCCCATGATCGTGCAGGCGCCGATCGAAGCGATGGCAAGCGGTGCCGGAACCTTGTTGAACCATTTCTGAGCCGCCGTAAAGAGGTCTCCGGCAAGACCGATCTGAATAATCGTCTCTGCCATGAGGATGAAGAGCGGCACCGAAAGAAGCGTAAAGTTATTGAGATGTCCGAGGATGTTCATCGGGATCAGCATAAGCGCCGATGATCCGCGGAGAAGGATGAGTCCGATCGCGCCGGAAAGGCCGAGAGACGCGAAGATCGGAAGACCCAGAATGATAAACAGGACCATAAGTCCGAGAACAAGTATGCTTACAGCCGTTACTGACATATGCGATCTCCTTACTTAGTATCTTCTCCGCCGTTCCTGATCGCGCGGATGTTGTCGATGATTTCAACGATATACTGCAGCCCGATGCCGAGGGCGCCGATCGGCAGCGCCATGTAGGACGGCCAGACCGGTGAACGGAACGTGGAATTCGCTCTTGTTCCCTTGATGAGGGCGGCGTGAGCGTACTGCCAGCCAAAGACGCAGAGGATAAATGCGTAAGCCAGGCCGAGCAGTGCCAGGATGATGTACAGGACATTTTTCTTCTTTCCGCTGACCTTACCGGTCAGAAGGTCCATCTTCATATGCTTGTCTTCTCTCTGGGCGAAGCCGAGCGCGAAAAGAACCATCGCCACGTAAAGGTATCCGTCTATTTCGAAGCTCCATACTGTCGGACTGTTAAGGAAATAGCGCATGATGACTTCCATGGTGACAAAGGCGGTAAGCAGCGCGAGCATGATGCAGGCGCAGACAAAAAGTATGTTGCAGTAGGTGTGCACAAACTTTTTAAACCCTTTATACACGTTTTCCATGAGTTCTCCTTTGCAAAAAGCGAATAAAAATGCGCCGACCGGTGCACATGCTCTCGGCCGGCGCAGTAAAATCAGGTCTGATGTTATGCGTACCGAATCAGTACTTATTCTCTTGTCTGCTCAGCAAACTCCAGATACTTCTGGCCGAGCTCGCCGATGCCGTCAGACGCGAGGAATGCGTCGATCGCGGACTGGCCGACTTCGTTCCAGAGTGCAGCTTCTTCTTCTGTCGGAGCGTAGAAGGTTACGCCTGCAGCTTCATAAGTCGCGCGGGCTTCAGCATCCTGCTCAGCTGCGTCTTTAACGACTTTACGGGTATAATCGTCATTGAAGGAGTCAAGGAAGAGCTGCTGTGTAGCCTCGTTCAGCTTGTTCCATGTGTCAAGGTTGATCGCTGCAAAGTCATACGGTGTGGACATGTTGTAGTCAAGGATGTTGGTGACAACTTCCTGGACGGATCTTTCAAGACCCGGGATCAGGGATGTGGTAACACCGTCGATCGTGTTGGTGGAAAGTGCAAGGTAATACTCAGAAGAGGACATCTGAACCGGGGAAGCGCCGCAGTTTTTGAGGATCTCGCCTGCCGCCATACCGACGGAACGGATTTTGAAGCCCTTCATGTCTTCCGGAACCTTGACTTCCTTGCGGGTCATGATCATGGTGCCGCCGATGTACGGGATCGTAACGCCGAGAAGCTTCATGTTGTGGTTTGCGAAAACTTCTTCCATGATCTCTCTCTGGCCTGCATCCCATGCGCGAAGGAAATGCTCAGCATCGGTGTATTCGAACGGCTGATCGGAAGCGCCGAGCATCGGCTCGATGCCTGTCGCGTTGCCCGGGAACAGCGGAGCCATATCAGCAAGTCCGGTGGAGACAGCGTCGAATTCCTCAGCTGCCTTTACCATCTGCTCAAGCGGATAATACTGGAATGTAACAGCGCCGTTGGTCTTTTCTGTGATATTCTCGCATGCGTCATGCATAGCTGCATAGGAGAGGTAATCTTCCGTGAAATGGGAGACGACAGTGATCGTGACCGGATCCTGGTCTGTAATGATGTCATCCGCGGAAACCGTAAATGCGGAAGCCATAGTGCCGATCATTGTGATAGCGGTGAGAATGCTGATCAGTTTTTTCTTCATTGTGTTTCTCCTTTCGTGAAGCAATGAAATAATTAATCCTGCTCGACCCTCTTCAAAGCATGCATTTATGCTCAGCAGTCGTCCCCCTCAACCAGCAAAGCTGTTTTCGGGCTCCTTTGTGCAATTTCGCATAAATGCAATGCTTTGAAATCGGGTAATGTACGTTAGTGTTTTTCAATCCTTCCCATGTTCTTGGAGAAGACACCATGCGCTGCGTATATTTCGCTTCGGTGTACAGTTCTTCTCGTCTTTTAGGAGAAGGAATCACATGCTGCGCGCGTTTCGCTTTGGTGTGCAGTTCTTCTCGTCTTTCAGGAATCCCCTCTGCTCAGATTGCTCCGGCTTCGCGGAGGGATGCGATTTCCTCTTCGGTATAGCCGAGGGAGGAAAGGATCTCCGATGTGTGCTGTCCGACGGTAGGCGGCGCCTTGAAAACTTCATCCTGTCCGACTTTCAGTGGATTTCCGATGGTCCTGTAATGTCCGGCAACCGGATGATCCATCTCGACGATCATGTTTCTCTCCTTGAGAGAGCTCTCATTCAGCGCTTCGCCGATGCTGTTGACGTGGCAGATCGATACGATATCCTGCGCCTTATCAAGCCACTCTTTGCAGGTATGCTTTCCAATCGCGTCTGCAAGGAGTCCCATGAGTTCCGGACGGTTCTTCAGGCGGTCTGCCGAGGTTGCGAATCTCGGATCGTCCGCAAGACCTGCAGCTTCGGGTACCATTTCACCGATGATGCCGCAGAGCTTCGCGAACAGCGGCTGCGTCACGCACTGTACCTGGATGTATTCGCCGTCGCTGGTCTTAAATGCCCCGACCGGAGTGTTTGTCGGATGTCCCGAATTCAGTCTTCCCGGTTCTTTTCCTGTGACCAGATAGGACTGGCCGATGTAGGCCTGAAGCGTCACCATCACGTCGAGGAGCGAGATATCGATCCATCTTCCCTCGCCGGTCTTTTCGCGGTTATAAAGCGCCGCGCCGATTCCGGCTGTCGCAGCGTAGGCGGCTCCGACGTCGCCGACCGGGAATCCCATCGTAAAGGGCGGCTGACCTTCCGCACCGATGACGCTCATTGCGCCGCTCAGCGCCTGGATGTTCGTATCCATGGCCGGACGGTTCTGATTTGTTGTCCCGTGGCCGAAGCCTGAGATCGAGCAGTAAATGATGTCCGGTTTGATGCCCTTCAGTGTCTCATAATCAATCTTGAGTCTCGGCGGAACGGAAGGACGGTAATTCTCAAGAACCACATCGGCGGTCTCAAGAAGCTTGTAGAACGCCTTCAGTCCTTCTTCCGACTTCAGGTTCAGCGTGAGGCTTCTCTTGTTCCGGTTGAAACCAAGGAAATAGGCGCTTTCTCCGTTGAGATACGGACCGAATTTATGAGAAGATTCGCCGCTTCCCGGCGGTTCGATCTTGATCACGTCCGCTCCGAGGTCTCCGAGCAGCTGCCCTGTGTAGGGTCCTGCCAGAACCTGGGTCATATCCAGTACTCTGACTCCTTCAAAAGGTCCTTTTGCCATTTTCGCTCTTCCTTTCCGGATAACGCTGCTTTTTGTTTGTGCATTTTACCCAGTTTTGATTCAAAAAAAATATGTCTATGGTAAAATTTTACCCAATCGATTGTTCTTTGTTAAATACAATTATTTGCACCATATCCATCAATTTTTTTGATGGATAATTCTTTCGGCAATGGTTACTCCGATTTTCTCGGAGATGAGCGCTGCGAAGAAAGAAATCACCAGCATGATCGGCCAGTCGTGCAGCGCCCCCGCAAGCCACACCTGCTTCTGCGCCTCGGCGGGAATTTCGGCGCTGTGGAAAATAAATGCGCCGGAAATGAGCAGGGTGTTAACTGTATTGAAAATGAGCGACGGGATAATGCCTGAGACAAGAATGCAGGGCAGAGTGCCCTCCTTGAGGCCGAGGCGGTGCGTGAGGGACGCACTCCATTTTTTATACGGAATAATAAGGCTGACGACGAGAACGTCAAGAACAGTCATCGCCCAGATCTTATAAAGATTCATGAAATTGAACGGCAGATGATCAATCAGGATCACGGCGATTCCCATCAGGATTCCCATAACCAGCGAAAGAATCACGGTAACGATCATTGCAAAATGTGATTTCAGCATAAATTCCCTCCCTGCCGCCTTCAGATGCGGGCAATGATTTATGTGCAGTAAATCAGATATTTATCGTCCGCTTCGCTCTCATCTACCGGTTACGGAAGCCGGAAGCGGTGAACGATGTGATATGGCCCGGTTTTTGCGCATTCCGGCGGATCACCACCCTATATTGCAAATATTAACGGCTCTGTTGTATAATGTTAAATACAATTCTTTGTGGAACAGATATCAAAATCTTTGATTGATCGGTCTTGAAGCGGCCCCTTATTGCATTATGAATATATCGGACTGTGAATTGATTTTGGCATTGGCCGAAGAAGAGAACATAACAAAAACGGCTGAAAGGCTCTACACCTCTCAGTCCGCTATTTCCTATCGTCTTAAAGTCCTGGAAAAAGAATTGAATACCGAGCTTTTTACGCGCAGCAAGAATGGCATTACGCCGACAAGGCAGTGCGGTATGGTGATCGATTTTGCAAGGGATTCCCTTGCCCGTTATGAGGCGCTGCAGAAGGCAATCCGGAGCAGTTCTTCTTCGGATGAAATCTCCGGTACAGTCAGGCTCGGTTCGACAACCTCCATCGCGACCCACGTTCTCAGGAAGCTTCTTCAGTCCTTCAGCATCCTGCATCCAAACGTCAATGTTTCTCTTTACGCGAACAACAGTGACGTGATTCTCAACATGCTTCACGAAAGCCGCATTGATATCGCTCTCACGAGAGGCAATTTCGAAGAAGGCGTCCCGAACCGGCTTCTCTATGAGGAACCGATCTACATCGTATCCAAAGAAAACCTTGAGATTTCGGACCTTCCCGATTCTCCGTTCCTTATGCATCCCAACTCAAACGCGAAATCCACGCTTCAGAAATGGTGGTTCGAGCGGTTTCACTCTCACCTCGAAAAATTCATTGAAATCGACAATATTGAATCCTGTCTTCAGATGGTGGACCAGAATTTCGGCTGGACCATGCTGCCCGCAATCACTCTGATCGGCAAGAAAAAATACAGCCTTATACAGATGAAATGGGCGGACGGCTCGCCCGTCCTTCGGAAAACCTGGTGTTTCCTGAACCCGGAATCCGACAACGCCAGATCACGGGCATTTTATAATTATCTCATTGAGAACGTGCCCCGCCAAATGGAGACGCTGTTCGGCGTGAAGCGGTAAGCTCACGTCGAAAGCGGTTTCCCGCCGGCATAAAAAAATGTGCATCCCGGAAAGGGACGCACATTTTCTATGTCCATATGATAATTATACGGAGAAGCTCAACCGACATAATGGATTCTGTCCGCGTCAAACCGGTCCTGCTGCTCCCTCTCTTCCGCCGGATATCCGACCGGTACAAGTGCGAACGCGCGGAGTTTTTCTGTGTCTATCGCAAGGGCTTCCTCTACTTTCCGCATTCTCGTTTCATCGGGAGCAATTCCAAGCCACACTCCGCCAAGTCCGAGAGATGTGATCTCAAGCAGCATATTTTCCGTGGCGGTCGCAAGATCAATCTCCGCCGATTCCTTAAAGCGAAGTCCCTCCTGCCGAAAACAGGGAACGATGACAACAGGTGCCCCCGCTGCCGGCCTCGCGTAAAGGCTTGCTTTTGAAAGCTTTTTTATGACCTCGGGATCTCTGACCACATAGAACTCCCACGGCTGCTGGTTCGCCGCCGACGGCGCCGCCATGGCCGCGCGAAGGATCTGTTCGATCTTCTCATCTTCCACCGGCCTGTCCTCAAATTTCCGGACGCTGATTCTTTTCCATATCTCATTCATAGATTGATTACTCCTTAACAATATATAACGAACATATCCGGCTGCTACTTAAACTTTTTTATCGAGCATGGCCAGCTACTTTTTAAGCATTTTTTATCTAACATGGCCAGCTGCTTCTTAAGCATTTTTTATCTAACATGGCCAGCTGCTTCTTAAGCATTTTTTATCTAACATGGCCAGCTGCCCTTTACCCAAGTTAACCGGATATGCTTTAATACCAATCTGCGTAGGATCAGAAAGCTTAATGTGATATTACATCCCCAGTTTCTTCATATCCTCGAGTTCTCTGCCGGACTCTTTCTTCTCCGGATCGGCTGCATTTCCATAGTAGATACTGTCGTCCGATATATCTTCCCCGTCCGCTCCGGGCACCGGCGGAAGATACTTCTCAAAATCCTTAAGCAGGAGCCTTGCGCTGATCATCGCAACGAATGCGAATCCGATTACGGTCCATATAAAACCATAAAGCGGAAACATCCTGCGGTCAAGATAGGTAATTGTAAGCGGAACCGCATAGACAGCAACAAGAATAATCGACCGGATCACATTTTTACCCGCAAAAAATACCGAATTCCGGATGAGTCCTTTCATGCTGTCGTCAAAGGCCGCAAGGACCGGGAAGAAATGCACCGTAAGCACCGCGGCAAAAAACGCAAGAACGTAGATTGCGTACTGGAAATATGTGAGGATTCCTCCCATATGCCTGCAGAACCGGACGTCGAGCCATCCGAGGAAAATGAGGCCAAGAAGTATCAGCCAGTATATGATTCCCTGCTTAAAGCTGAGTTTCAGACCTTTCCAGAATTCCTTAAATGGATTGACCACCCCGTCAGATGTCCTGTATACCCGGAACACCACATAATACAGTGCGGCCAGTGCGGGGCCGATCGTAACGACGGGGATTGAGACAACGGAAAACATCAGGTTTGCCCCGATCAGTATACCAAGGCGCGTCGTAAACTTGCCGAAGGTACTGTCGTTATCCAGGATTCTGTTCGCGATTCTTCCCATTATGATACCATCCTTATCTCTCTTCGAATGCTCTCTTCGTGCACTCTCTT
>CADBRO010000106.1 GCA_902797075.1 uncultured Lachnospiraceae bacterium | reverse complement strand
CCCGGTATACTTCTTCCAGGTCGAACCACCGGACTTCCTCTACTTCTTCTTTCTGCAGAGCCAGGTCTTCTATGTCTACCGGTTCCTCTCCTGCCGGTATATGTCCTGCCGAGGATGTATCATATAATCCCGGGAAGGAATCTTTTTCCATGCTTCTTTTCTGGAGCAGAATATCATACCCCTGCGCATTCTTCCGGACGACCCATACATGCGCCGTCCGGTGCAGAACACCGTCTCTGTGGGCGATCGCTCTGCTGACAGTTTTGCCTGTGGGAAATCCATCTTCGTTACAAACATCCAGTATTTCCATGGTCTTTTTGAATTCCATTCTCCCGATTCATTTTCTATCATCATACCACATATTCCTACAGCAGGTACAGAATCAGGAAATGAATAAGCTTCCGTAATCTCATAGGCTCTGACTGTTGAAAAGGGGGAAGCTGTTAACAGATTCCCCCTTTCTGTAAGCATTCCTCTTTTTGATAATATGATGCGGTTCACGCCGAAAAAAGCATGCACTCATGCAGTGCTTCTGCAAGTTCTTTCCCGTCATGCCATCGTTCAGCCGGGTCGTCTGACAACGCCTTCACAGCTGCCTGCGCCAGAGGGATCTTATAACTGCTGCCCTGGTAAAGTGAAACTGTAATGCCGGAACTGCCCTCACCCTGGGACAGATACAAAGTCTCTCCATCGTCTGTCAGGTTTGCCCGAACTTTATCCGGTTTCGTACCCTGCGGCGGTGCCATTGATAAAATAAACACCATGCTTCTTCCCCACGCAAATACATCGATATCCGCGCCATATGGCAGACGTTTCTCCAGTTCAGGCGCACGATACTGAAGTGAACTTTGGAAATGAGCATCGTACTGCGCATCAAGAGGCCTTACACTCTCAAGATCTCCGAGCACAAAATTGCCTTCACTGTCTGCGAGTATATTTTCCGGTCTTACATCATGATGCACATATCCGAGTTTATGTATGAATGCGAGCGCCTCTGCTGTCTCAAGCCCGGATCTGAACTCAAATGCAGGATCCTTATTATCGTTAATTTTATCGTACTTCACATATTCGTTGTACGGCACTTTTCTGCCATACGCTGGCTGCAGAAGAGGCATCTTTATCAAAACCAGATACTCCTTCTCAGGCAGAACCTTCAATGATAGTCTCTCAGAATCAGACAGGATCGCGTTCCGATCGTCTTTAAGATGCAGCCTGATAAGCTTTTCAGTTTTTACTATGTGTCTGCTTCCTCCAGCTTTTTCCAGGTCAGAACGGAACCGGCTGGTCATTGCAAAGTCCTCTTCCGTCATCAGGCATATCTTAACAGCACTTTCAGTACCATCGTCATTCTTTACACCGATTATAGTACTGCTGTCCGAATTATAGAGCATACTCTGCGCTTCACAGTGCGGGAAATGTTTCCTGACCAGGTCTCCGCATTCTTTATATGCCTTCCGGCAGGAATCTTCGAAACGCTTCAGACAGCCGGCTGCCCCAGGATTCGCTTCCTGAAGCAGGCTGACCACCTCATCCGTCGTGATCACATATTCATCATGATAATAATCCACATCCGTTCCGTGCGAGTTATGGACAATCGATTTATCCACGAACTTTATGTACCGATGAAAGCAGGGATCTGCAGCCAGATATATGTCTTCTGAATTCCATCCTCCGTCGTCGCTGTAAATCAGATAACGGCTGATCTTCACTTCTCCTGAATCTGCAAAAAGATCTGCCGGGGTACAGTACTCTTCATTATGAATGCTTCCACTGCTGCTTTCTTGGTTCTGAACCCCTCTGCCGCTGCCTTCCTCGTTCTGAATGCTTCTTTTCTCCAATTGCACATTTCCGTTCCAGGAAGCAATGCCTCCGATACTTTTCACATTGGCATATCCCATTTTTCGCAGCATAGCTGCTGCCCGCCGGCTGTTCGTACCTGCCTGGCAATACAGATAAATCGGAGTATCTTTCGAATCGACCACTGTTCCGACAGAATCCAACGCATTCAAAGGAACATTGATGCTCCCCGGGATATGTCTCATACGATATTCCTGCGGATTCCGAACATCGATCAAAACCGCGCCGGTCGTTTCCCGGCATTCCTGAATCCCCTTGTTGATGTCCGGGCCTGTCAGCCATTCCCAAAGATTCATATGTTTCTCCCTTTCATCGTTACTCCCCTCACAATTCATCTCATAAGGTGTTTCTATTTGCTTCATTATTGTCCGCATGTGCAGTATGTAATCATCAACCGTTGATGGTTGATATTTAATTTCTGTCAAGGTAATACTGTGTCCGATTTTGCCTGGTCATATGCGATCTGCATCAATTCCCTTTCCCCTGCAATCTCGCTTGGATACGGATAGCTTGCTGCACAGCGTTCAAACAGCTTTTCAATCTTTTCAACACGTTCTATGTCATTACCGGCCAATAGTGCATATGCATAGTCTGTGCGAAGGACTGAAGGGAACTGCTTCATCGCGCTCATGAGTTTTTTCTGTTCTTTTGTCAGCATCACATCCAACACGTTCGGCCTGTTCCGACAGATCAGTTCTATATAAACCCGGTCACAGACCATAAGACCCCGATATAAGTCTACGATCCCGCTGTCTATAGAGAGCAGGTGTTCCATCAGTCCATCTGCTTCCTCAAATCGATGTTCATCCATAAGACGGTTACAGGCAAACACGCCTACCGTAGCAATCAGGCTGTTTTGCATAGCATCGTCTTCCGGCACTGTAAACCAGTCCGCTGGCATATCTTTCAACCGTATTCCTTTGGACACCTGTTCGTTTGCTTTCATCTGGATCCAGAACGCACGAACAGCAGCTTTGTCATGCAGCATTGAAAATGCGTTGCATCCATCATTATCCACCGGGCCCAAATGAAGAGGGACACCATTCATGATTGCAAAAGCTGTTCCGATCATCGCCAAAATCCGAAGAATCATGGCCGGTAAGGAATTTGCCGGACAAAGGAATGAAAGCAAAAGAAAGGCTGCGCTTGCAATCAGATTCATGATCGCCCCGCCGAAATTATAGAGGAGAAACGGTATTTCTCCTTCTTTCAAATCCGGAGGAGACATCAGACACTGACCGCCGGTACCGGCTATCGACATATGCTTTATCCGCAGTTTTCCATTCTCTCTGATCCACATCCAGTTAAAAATGCGGAAAGAATTGAACTTATAACCTGTTGCCAGCCCAAATACCAGATGCCCTGCTTCATGAATAATGATCTGGATCAGCATGGCGGCATAAACAGATATCATGAGAAGGCCGAAAAGCAGCAACTGCATTCCGGCTCCCGCATTTCCAGCCGAATAATGCTCCAAATATCGTATGATCAGAATTCCGCTGATTGCACCGATCAGCAGATAAAAAACCATGCCTAACCATTG
>CADBRO010000105.1 GCA_902797075.1 uncultured Lachnospiraceae bacterium | reverse complement strand
CGTGACCGTGTGATTGGCCATGATTTCCTCGATGACCGACATTGCGTGCATATAGATGAGATGCGGGGAGATGACGTCCAGCTGCTGCGTGATGCGGAAGATCTTGCCGAAGCTGTCTTCGCTGCTGATGATCTGCTGGCGGTATTCGTGTTTTTCCTGCTGCGCTTCAAGGAACAGTTTTCGCAGGAAATGGTACTTGTTTCTCAAAAGCTCCGACTCTTCCGCGGCAAAACGAAGATCTTCCCTGTCCTTCGAGCGGATATAGCCGCAGACGGCGCCGAGAGTGAAATAAATAATGAAAACGAACCAGTTCGTCGGCTCGTAAAAGAGCGTGAGCCAGCTGACGCCCTGACTGCTGTACGCGATGATCAGGGAAATCGAGGAAAGGGCGGCCGCGCAAAGTCCCACCGGGATATTGTACATGAGGCCGAAAATCATGATAAAGAGGAGTCTTAGGTCGATCAGCCGGAACTGGACCTGAATCATATTGATGCGGAGCAGCGCTTCCATGATAAGGAAGCCGGCGGCGAGCTCGGCGAACATCCGGATTTTTCCTGCGGCTCCTTCAGGACGTGAAAGAAATGAAAGGCTGCGTTTCTTTTCTTCGGGATTCTTTTCGCGAAGGCTGTCGCCGAGAGAATCGAGGTCATCAAGAATGCCGTGCTGCTGGAACCAGCTGAAGGATTCGCGCACCTGCGGATCCTCCTGCGGCAGTGCAAGCGAGGAGTGCTGGTCCGCGTATTTGCAGGTGAATTCCGGAAACAGCGCAGTAAGCCTGTCGCCGAGATCCTTCGCAGCGACGGGGCGGCTGATCGTTATTTCGCGTTTTCCGGTATCTTCCGGAACCCAGCGGTCCCTGAGCCTTGAAAGGAAGACCGCAAGGTCGTCGGCCGGAATGAGGCTGATTTCCTGGGAGGCGGGCACCGGAAATGAAAGTGCGCCTTCCTTTCCCCCCGAAGTGATAAAGTCCCTGAGACGGGGATCGGCTCCGTCCCCGGATATGCTGTAAATCCAGGGAATCCGGAGAAACATGAAGTCGATGCCGTCGTGAGAGCAGGTCTTAATCAGGGATTTTTCCGCTTCGTCAAGGAGCCTGCCCTCCATGGGAGAGTCGATATGGCTGCGGTTAACGCCGAACGCCATGACGATTCTCGGAGATGTAAGGGCCTTTGATTCCTCAAGAAGATCCGCGAGATAGCGGAGTTCCTTAAAATCCGTCCCGCCGAACAGAGCGGTGCCTTCGGAGAAAAAGAAGATCTCGTCAAATTCATAGGTTCCGAAGAACGCATGAACCGCAGCGCGGTCTGCCAGATCCGCGGCGTCTGTGAAACGGACGCCATCCGGGTGCTTCCCGCCTTTTTTGCCCGTCAGGATACAGGTATCGTCCGGAAAAGCGGTTTTTATGGTTTCTTCACGGACCCAGTCCGTATATCCGGTGATCAGTATATTGCCCAAGTGTATTTACCTCCGGGAAAATGCGGCGGCCAACGTGCGTCGTGCGGCAGTGCCGAGGGATGTGCGCATCGCGCAGGTCGTGCTGAGTTTGCGCATTTGATCTTCAGCTGCCGTCTTGCGTATACTATCAGAATAAGTATACAATATAAAAAGAATTTTTTGTAAAATACATGGAGGAATAATCATGGACCGCAATCTTGAACTGATCGGGGACGTGATAGAAAACTTGAAAAATCTCGAGGAGATTATGTCCCATCTTGAAAGGAAAGAAGACGGAAGCATCTATTCGCTTATGAAGAGCAACATCCAGGCGGATCTTGAAAAACTCGAAACTGTGAAAACGGCGCTCGGAGAGCAGTAAACGGCGCAATGCCGCGCGGCGAAAACTGCCGGAAGGAATTCTGGAGAATCGTGTATGAAAACAGCTGTGGTGATAGACTGCTTCCGGAAAAACCGGGAAGTATGCGGACTTTTTACGGAACGTGTCCGCAGGGCGACGAAAGCGGAAAGGATCCTCTGGATTGCCGGATGCGAATTTGAACCGGACGGCATGCCGGCGGCGTCTCCGGTCGGCGAAGATGCGGCGTATCTTGTGAAGGCGGGAGCCGACGCGGTGATCATTCCGCCGAAAACGGCCCTTCTCGACCGCGCCGGAACGGAGATTTTCGCTCAGACTGCCCTGGTAAGCCGGCTGCATTTTGCCGACTGCATCGCGGTGCCCGTATCCGGACGATACTCCGGCGAAGAGCTGAAAAAGCTCGCGATGTTTCTTTTTACGGAGCCCCGGGATTTCCAGAGGGCTGTAAGAATGAAAATGGCGGACGGCGCGTCCATGGAAGAAGCGAAGAGAAGCTGCGCTGAGAGCTTTATTCCGGGAGCATCCGGCGTTCTTGCCGATCCGCTGGACGGACCGGCGGTGGAACTGCAGAAATGCATGTTCCAGCTCTACTGCTGTATCCGTGTGGAGTGGATTCCGATGGGGGACAGCCTCCCGATGGAGGACAGCCTCCCGGACGGAACTCTTCCGGACACGGACGGGGAGACTCTTTTCGGATCAAAAGATACAGATGAGTATTTTTTCTCCCTTTTAGGGGAGTGCGCCGCGGATCCCCATTTTGAAGAGCGGGTTTCGGAAACGGCCGGCGGATCGGCCGCTGTCCGCGATATCGCGGTTTCGCGTCCGAGGGAGTTCGGCGCGCTTGGCGCCGAGGACAGATCGGAGCTTCGAAAATTCATCCTCCGTCTTCTTGCCGGCATCCGCATGGCGGACAGCCAGATGTGCGGACTTCATACCTACAGCCCCTACGCGCGGCTTTATGCACAGCGGGATGTGGACGGGTCCGAATGGCTTTCGGAACTTCGCCGGGAGTCATGGGTTCCGCTCTATACAGACAGGGAAATGCAGGAAGCGGCGGAGAGGGATCCGGGAATCGGTATTTTCCGGACGATCGACGCCTCGCTTCAGAAAATCTATGATGGAATCGGCCGGGGCCGGAAAGGAAATCCATGAAGCTTGGAATTATAGGAACAGGATATATCGACGGAGTCGTTCTGCCTGTTTTAAAGAATCTGAAGATCGACGTCAGGGCCATCGCCGCCACTCCCCGTTCGGAGGAGAAAATGCGCTCTCTCCTTGCGGAATACGGAATTCCCCGCGGATTTACGTCGACCGAAGAGATGCTTGCCGCGGAGGACGCCGGCGGCGCGCTCGTCGATACGGTCTATATCGCGGCGCCGAACAGCCTCCATTATCAGCTCGCGAAAGAGGCTCTTCTTGCGGGCAGACACGTGATCGTCGAAAAGCCCTTTGCCAGTAATCTGAAGGAAGCGGAAGAGCTCGCCGCCCTTTCCATCCGGCAGAACCGGATGATTATGGAAGCGATCTCGACACTTTATCTTCCTGATTATCAGAAGGTGAAGGAGCTGCTTCCGGAGATCGGGGACGTCAGGATTGTGAGCTGCAATTTCAGCCAGTACTCCAGCCGGTACGACGCATTTTTAAAAGGGGACGTAAAGCCCGCGTTTGATCCCGCGAAATCGGGCGGAGCGCTGATGGATCTGGGCGTCTACAATATTCACTATATCGTCGGACTTTTCGGAAGACCGGCGGCGGTGCATTACACAGCCAATATGGCGGGCGGAATCGATACGAGCGGCATCCTTACCCTGGGATATGACGGGTTTTCGGCCGTCTCCATCGCCGCGAAGGACTGCAAGGCGCCGTGCTTTTCGCAGATTCAGGGCACGAAGGGGATGATCGTCCAGCACTCGGCCGCCAATTCCTGCGAGGGAGTGACACTGACCGGAAACAGCGGGGAGTCGGTCTCCTTCCGGGAGGAGGTTCCGCACCGGCTTGCCCCGGAATTTGAGCGGTTCCGGAAGATGATTGACGAGGGCGATACAGACGCTTATCCGGCGAATCTCAGGCATTCCCTCATCGTGATGTCGGTGCTTGACGAGGCCAGGAAATCAGCGGGAATCCGCTTCCCGGCGGATGATCTTAAGTAAAATTAAGAATCATTTGTTTACAATTAATCTGACTTTAATCTTTCTTCAAAGCAGAATTAAATATGCAGTGTTAAATTAGCACCATCGAAAACAACAACACATTCCAAACTGAAGAAAGAGGTAAGAAAATGGATAACATGGAAAAAGTCGACAAGCTTCGTGAACGCGCAGATGTAACCTACGAAGAAGCAAAGGCAGCACTTGAAGCCGCTGATTACGATCTCCTTGACGCGATGGTCGCGCTTGAAAAACAGGGAAAGACAGCGGGACCGTCAAGAACGAATTTCTCCACGAGCTACGAACAGCAGGACAATTACGTAAAGGTTCAGGAGAAGGTTGAGGAGCAGAGAAAGGAACGCGCCCACGTCGGACGTTCGCTCCGTGATTCCATCCGCCATTTCTTCCGCGTCTGCGTGGACAATTCCTTCTGTGTGAAGCGCCGCGACGAAGAAATCTTCAAGATCCCGATCATCGTTCTCGTGCTTGCCTTCGTTATGGCATGGAAATGGGTGCTCGCCATCCTGATTATCGCCCTGTTCTTCGGCTGCCGCTACAGCTTTGAGGGAAAAGACAGACTGGAAAAGGCCAACGAGTTCATGGAAAGCGCCGGCAAGATGGCCGAATCCATGAAGGAAGGCTTCTATGAAAAGGATGCCCAGAAGAAGGACGAATAAAGGACGAATAAAGGAGAATTCCTTAAATGAGTGCGAATATTCTGATCGTCGAAGATGAAGAAAAACTGGCGCGCTTCGTGGAGCTGGAACTGCTCCACGAAGGCTATAAAGTGTCAAAATGCGGGAACGGCCGCGACGCTTACGAGGAGGCGGTCCGCACGCAGTACGACCTGATCCTCCTCGATATCATGCTGCCCGGCCTGTCCGGCATCGAGGTGCTGAGGAGGCTTATGAAGGAGCGCCCGACGCCGGTGATTCTTCTCACCGCCCGGGACGCCGTGATGGATAAGGTCGCCGGTCTCGATGCCGGCGCGGTGGATTACGTCACGAAGCCCTTCGCGATTGAGGAGCTCCTCGCGCGTATCCGTGTCGCGCTGAAGCTGCATCCGCAGTCTGACGGCAGGATCCCTTCACCCGAAGAAGATCCGGATGAGGTGCTGAGGTGGGGAAGCCTCACGCTCGACGTCCCGAGACACCGGGTTATGATGAGCGGACATGAGATCAGCCTGACGAACAGAGAGTTCCTCATGCTGAAAACACTGCTTGAAAATCAGGACATCGTGCTTTCAAGAGATACGCTGCTTGAAAAAGTGTGCGGCTATGATTACGTCGGCGAGACGAATGTCGTCGACGTCTATATTCGTTATCTGCGGTCAAAGATCGACGACGTGTTCGGCGTGAAAATGATTCAGACCGTCCGCGGCGTCGGATATGTGATCCGGACTTCGGAGGGAGAAGCATGAGCGGAAAAAAGGAACGGGAGAGCGGTCAGGTCCGCCGCGTAACGTCCATTACGCGAAAGCTTCACCGCTCTTTCATATTGAAGAAGCTGGGCATCTGCGTACGCACAGACGTCCTGCTTTTTCTTTTATCGGCCGCGTCGTATCTGACCGGCATGGAATTTTCGAGAAACGGCTGGTTTTTCAGGGAAGCGGACCGGGCGCTTACCCTCGGGGCAAGCCCCGGAAGCCTGATCTATAAAGTGACCGACGCCGGAGGAACCATTCTTCTTGCAAGAAGGGTCGACCCGGAGCTTAAGACCGCGTGCTTCATACTGCTGGGCCTCTTTATCCTGCAGCTGGTCGGCATTATTTTCGCCTACAACCGCGAGGACCGGAAAATCCGGAAAATACTGGATCCTCTCAACGAGCTCGCTCTCAGGGCGGACGAACTGAGCAGGATCTCATTTTCCGAAGACAAATATCAGCTGATCGAGGACGCCATCACGCAGATCAAGCCGGAAGATGCGACGAAGCTTTCGCTCGGGGATTCGGATCTGGCCGGAGTCGAGGCGGCGATGAACAACCTGCTTCTTCGGATGCGCGAGACATACCAGCAGCAGGCGAGGTTTGTGAACGACGCTTCGCATGAGCTCCGGACTCCGATCGCGGTGATCGAGGGATACGCAAACCTTCTCGACCGGTGGGGAAAGACGGACGAAAAGATCCTGGAGGAATCCATATCCGCCATCCGGAACGAATCGGAGCATATGAAGCATCTGGTTGAACAGCTGCTGTTTCTTGCAAGAGGCGACAGCGGCAAAAATACGGTGCAGAAACAAAAGACGAATCTTGCCGAGGTCGTCCGCGAGGTTTATGAAGAGTCGTTCATGATTGACGAAAAACACCCGTACCGTTTCCGCCCGGGTGAGGACGTGTCGGTCATGGCGGACTCCGGCATGATCAAGCAGGCGGTGCGGATCCTTACGGACAACGCGGCGAAGTACACGAATGAAGGCGACGAGATTATCCTTTCCTGCGGAAAAACGGAGAATGGCGAGCCGTATATCCAGGTACAGGATACGGGGATCGGCATGGCTGAGGCCGACGTGCAGCATATGTTCGAGCGATTCTACAGATCGGACGAAGCGCGGGCCTATAAGGGCACCGGCCTCGGTCTTTCCATCGCGAAATGGATCGTCGACAAACACGGCGGGCCTTTTGAAATTCTGTCCCGCACCGGCCTCGGGACCAGAATCCGGATTATTTTCGGAGAAGAAGCGGCGTAAACGATCGCCCGGATGTAACCGACGCAGTAACCGCAGCCATGTACACTGTCTCACAGGAAGAAAAGTTCATTTCCTGTTTGAAGAAAAGGGCTTGCGATGAATAATAATATCTATGAGATCGTGCTGGGCAACCTTGAGCGCTGGAATCCCTGCGGTATCTGCGGGGACAGCGGAGGCCGTTATGAAGAAATGGCGAGGAAAATCGCGGGACAGCTGGGGAGCGACAGCAGTATCGATGACATATCCTGGAACATGAACCGTGTCTTGTCAGCGTGCACAGGCACAGACAGGAACCGCTGCAACGAATACGCGACATACATCTGGATCCGGATGCAGGCCGCCTGCGGGTGAGCGCCTCATTTACGGAAAGATGTATTTCCTAAGGACAGACAAAACTGATGAAAAGACTGGAAGATGAGCTTCTCCGCTATGCGGAGTCGGATATGTATCCCTTTCATATGCCGGGTCACAAGCGGCGGGGAAACGCGCTTTTTAAGACTGACATCACCGAAATCGACGGATTTGACAATCTCCACGATCCCCACTCGCTGCTGCTTCGGGAGATGCAGGCGGCCGCCCGTTTCTACGGGACGAAGGAGACCTCTATCCTCGTAAACGGAAGCACCTGCGGGATCCTGGCGGCGATTTCCGCCGCGGTCAGAAAAGGCGGCCGCATCCTGATTCCGAGGAGCGCCCATATTTCGGTCTATCACGCCGCGTATCTCCGGGATCTTACGCTTTCCTATATCGGGGAGGAGCCCGGGAAAGAAGAGCCGGACGCCGTCGTTCTTACGTCGCCGTCCTACGAGGGGTGCGTATCTGACATTCGTTCATGGGCGGAGTATACGAAAAAAAGGGGCATTCCGCTGATTGTCGACGAGGCGCACGGGGCTCATTTTTCGCGGCATCCGTATTTTCCGGAATCCGCAATCAGTCTCGGAGCGGATCTGGTAATCCAGAGCACGCATAAGACGCTGCCTGCCATGACGCAGACGGCTCTTCTTCACAACGTGACCGGACGCGTGCCGTCGGAAAGGGTCCGGAAATTCCTTAAAATCTACGAATCCTCGAGCCCGTCCTATGTTCTCATGTCGTCGGTAACCGCCGCCTGGCACGCACTGATGGATAACGGCAGCGCTTATTTCGACGAATATGCCGCGTATCTTCGGGACTTAAGATCAGGCCTTGCGGGACTTTCGAACCTGCGCCTTGCAGGCGGAGCGGAGGCAGTCTTAGCCGAAGGCGAGCTCCCGCCGTACCCCTGCGGGACCCGTCTCGATCCCGGGAAAATACTGATCATGGGGAGCGGATCCCTCGACGGCTGCGGACTCGGCGCGCTCTTAAGAACGAAATATCATATCGAACCCGAGATGATGACGAAAGACAGTGTTCTTCTCATGACGTCGGCGGCGGATACCGAGGAGGGATTCCGGCGTCTATTAAGCGCGCTCTTTGAAATTGACGCGGATGAAGCCTCCGGATCGGGGCCGGCGCCTTATCCGGCTTCTTCGGAGAAAATCCCGGTTCCGGAAACCGCCATGCGTCTTGCCGACGCCTACGACGCGGAGACCGTCGACGTCCCGCTCACCGGAGCAGAGGGAATGGTCAGTGCGGATTTCGTGATCGTGTATCCGCCGGATGTGCCGCTGATTATACCGGGAGAAGTTTACACGGCAGAGCTTGCACGGCGCATCGGGACGCTTCCCGGCGTGCAGGGCGTAAGCCCCGCGGGCACTGTCCGGTGCGTAAACTCCCTTGTCAATCCCATATAAAATGGAGTATTATGATTGAAACGCGCCAGGGGGTGAGGGCATGACCGGAACAGGATTTCCCGGAATTACAGGCTGCGGAGAAATCATCGGGCAGCTCAGGAAGGCCGGAGAAAACGGCCGTGTTAGTCATGCATACCTTATCACCGGTGAGGAGGGCTGCGGAAAACGCACGCTCTCGAAAGCGTTCGCCATGATGCTTCTGTGCGAAGAGACGGATCCGGAAAACCGACCCTGCATGAAATGCAGCAGCTGTCTGAGGGCAGACGCCGGCAATCACCCGGATCTGATTTTTGTGACCCATGAAAACCCGAGAATTATCTCAGTGGGAGATATCCGCTCGCAGGTCAGGGATACTGTCGACATCCGGCCCTATGAGGGCGGCAAAAAGATTTATATCCTTCCGGAAGCGGAGAAAATGACGGTACAGGCGCAGAACGCGCTTCTAAAGACGCTGGAGGAGCCGCCGGAATATGTGGTTTTTCTGCTGCTTTCGACGAATCCGGATATTCTGCTTACGACGATCCGGTCGAGATGCCTCCGGATATCGATGTCTCCTCTGCCGGACAGCGTCGTGGAGCAGTACGTCCGTGAAGAGCTGAAAATACCGGACTATGAGGCGAAGGTGATCGCGGCCTACGCCCAGGGAAATATCGGCCGGGCAAAGAAAGCCGCGGGCGAAGAGAATTTTGCGGAAATACGGGACAGGGCCCTCGCGCTTGTCAAGGGCATCGGCAGGATGAACGCCGCCGCGATCCGTGAAATCGTAAAAACTGTGGCGGAACAGAAGAATGATATCGGAAAACTTCTTGATATCATGCTTATCTGTTACAGAGATATACTTTATTATAAAGCAGCAGCGGATATCGACCGGCTCGTTTTCTCGAACGAGACCGGACTCATCCGTGAAAAAGCGGCGTCCATATCCTACACGGGACTTACGGACATCATAGAGGCGATCGAAAAGTGCGGGACCCGTCTCCGGGCCAACGTCAGCGCCGAACTGTCGCTTGAGCTTCTGCTGTACGCAATCAGGGAGAACAGTAATGCCTAAGATTATAGGAGTAAAATTCAGAGACGCCGGAAAGGTCTATTATTTTGACCCCGGCGAAAATACCATCCGTTACCATGATCATGTGATTGTCGAAACCGCCCGCGGCCTTGAATACGGAACCGTCGTGCTGAGTCCGACGGAAATCGCGGAGGAGAAGATCACTCAGCCCCTTAAAAGCGTGATCAGGATGGCGACCGCCGAGGATGACGAGCGGGAAGCCGAAAACCGGAAGAAAGAGAAGGAAGCCTACCGGATCTGCAAGCAGAAGATCGCGGAGCACAGCCTCGACATGAAGCTGATCGAGGCGGAGTACACCTTTGACAACAGTAAGGTCCTGTTTTATTTTACCGCTGACGGACGCATCGATTTCAGAGATCTGGTCAAGGATCTCGCCGGCATTTTCAGGACGAGGATCGAGCTCCGGCAGATCGGGGTGCGCGACGAGACAAAGCTGCTCGGCGGAATCGGAAGCTGCGGAAGACCGCTCTGCTGCCATACCTGGCTCTCCGAATTTGCTCCGGTATCGATCAAGATGGCGAAGGATCAGAACCTCTCGCTCAATCCGGCAAAGATTTCCGGAACCTGCGGCAGACTGATGTGCTGCCTTAAAAATGAAGCAGAGACCTACGCGAGCCTTAATAAGGGGCTTCCCGGCAAGGGCGACTATGTGACCACGCCTGACGGCCTTCACGGAGACGTGCAGTCTGTCAATATTCTCCGCCAGACCGTGAAGGTGATCGTGGACCTTGAAAATGACGAGAAGGAGCTCAGGGAATTTGAAGTAAAGGATATCACGTTTATTCCGAAGGCGAAGCGGCAGAAGATGCTTCAGGAAATGAAGCACGAGCAGCCGCGGGGCGGAAAGAAAGAAGCTGAAAACCGCGAGGCGGGACGCCGCGGGGAGAACGGCGAGGGATCGCCGGTGCAGGATAAGGATCTCGAGTGGACTCCGAATATGGACAACTTCGACGCCGACAGCTATATCATCAAAGATGAAGGCAGCAAGCCGAAGAAGCAGCGTGAAAAGAAGAAACATCCGCAGCCAAAGGAGGAATCCGCAAAGAAAGAACACCGGGCTCCGAAGGCCGCGGCTGATTCCGCTGACGGCGGAGCGGAAAACGGCGGAGAAGCCGGGCAGGCAAAAAAAACCAGACGTCAGAGAAAACAGAACCGCGGGCCAAAGCCTGTTCCGGAAGGCGGAGCTGTCCGGACACAGACGGAAAAAGGACCCTCTGCGGAAGAGAGAGCCGCAAAAGCGGACGGCGGCGAAGAGGCTGCAAAGGCGCGGAGACGGCGCAGACGTCCGAAGAAGAACGGGCAGCATGGAGCTTCCGGCGCGGAAGGCATGCCCGAGGAGATGAGAAACAAGGATCACTACGGAACCGGTGAGGGAGAATAACATGCTCAGGCTGGATGATCTTGAGAACGGCCATGTGATCTGGCAGGATCCGTCCATGTTCTGCTTTGGCGTGGACGCGGTTCTCCTTGCCCATTATCCTGTCCTTCGGAAGAACGACAGGATTCTTGATCTGGGGACGGGATTCGCGCCGATTCCGCTGATACTGACCGCGGAGGCGAAGAAACGGGATCTCCACATATCGGTCACCGGAATCGAGATACAGCAGCGGGCAGCGGAAATTGCGCGGATGTCCGTAGAAGAGAACTGTCTCGGGGATCAAATCAGGATTATAGAAGGCGATATCAGGGAGACCGGATCCATCGTGAGTCCGGCCTCCTTTTCTCTGGTTGTATCCAACCCGCCGTATATGGCCAAAAACTGCGGCCTCATCGGCGGGGATGAGGCCAGGGCAGTCGCGCGGACAGAGCTTAAATGCACGCTCCGCGACGTGGTGAGGGCCGCCGCCGGTGCGCTGGAGGTGGGCGGACGCTTTGCGCTGATCCACAGGCCGCAAAGGCTTCCTGAGATTTTTGAGGAGATGCGGAGCGCCCGGATCGAGCCGAAACGGCTCCGGTTTGTCCACCCCTATGTCAGCGCGGAGCCGACGATGGTTCTTGTCGAAGGCACAAGGGGAGGAAAGCCGTACCTTCGCGCAGAGCCTCCTCTTGTGATTTACCGGGAGGACAGGACTTATACAGACGAGCTGCTTCGGATTTACGGGAGGAAGGAATGAACAACGAACGGACGGGAATGCTGATTCTCTGCGCGACGCCCATCGGCAACCTCGAGGATATGACCCTGCGCGCGCTCCGCGTTCTTAAGGAGGCGGATCTGATCGCCTGTGAGGATACGAGAACGTCGGCGCATCTTCTGGCCCACTACGGAATCGGGACGCCGCTTACAAGCTATCACAAATTCAATGAGGAGACGAAGAGCGAAGAGCTGATCGGAAAGATGCTTCTGGGCAGCACGGTCGCGCTGATCACGGACGCCGGAATGCCTGCGATTTCCGATCCGGGGCAGATACTCGTGAGAAAATGCCACGAAGCCGGGGTTCCGGTCACGGCGGTTCCGGGAGCCTGCGCCGCGGTAACCGCGCTCGCCCTGGCGGGAGAGGATACGAGAAGATTTGTCTTCGAGGGATTTCTTCCGCAGAACAACAAAGAGAAAAAGGCCGCGCTTCAAAGGCTTGAGGACGAAAGCCGGACGATCGTGCTCTACGAGGCGCCGCACCGCCTGAAGCGGACGCTTGAGGCGCTCTCGGATGCGCTGGGGGAAAAACGCCCGGTCGTTCTTGTCCGGGAAATCACGAAGAAATATGAGGAGATCCAGAGAACGACCCTCGGCGAGGCTTGTGGATCAGCCGCTGAGCCGCGCGGAGAATATGTCCTCGTGATCGCCGGAAGAAGCGCCGAAGAAATCCGTCAAAGGCAGGCGGAGCAGTGGGAAAACATGAGCATATCCGAACATGTAGCCCTCTATGAGCGGCAGGGAATGGACAGAAAATCGGCGATGAAAGCTGCCGCGAATGACCGCGGAATCACGAAGAGAGCGGTTTATCAGGAGCTTCTGGAAAGTTACTCAAAAAATGAATGATCATTCACTTCGCCACAGCGATGTGGTGAAATTATTGTCAAATCACTCAAATCAAAGTAATATTTTAATAATCGTTTAAAGTGACTGCTTAAAAAAATGCCGGCGGCAAATGCAGTCATGCGTTAAGGAAAGCAGGTTCCTTTGATATTGAACGGTTAAAACTGAATACATCGCTTGCGGGAGTACTGTTTTTCAGAAAGATTTTGGGGGGTTTAGAGTGATAGCAGGAAGCGAAGAAGAGAGCCGTGCTTTGATGATGAATGCGGCAGTCAGGGTTGTAGCCGAATATGGTATGGGCGGATTCACGACAAAAAAGTGGGCTGCAGAGGCTGGCGTAGCGGAAGGCTCTCTGTACTATCACTTCAAGAGCAAAAATGATCTGCTTGACCAGACCTTCCTTTTTATCAACAGGGAGATCGGAGCGGCGATCGGCTTGAATACGGATGAGAAAAAGAGTCTCGGAAGCGTAGAAGAAGTTGTAGACGTTTACTGGAGACGGTTTTACCACTATCTGATCGCGCATCCGGACAGAACGAAGTATTTTCTCAGATTCCGGACTTCCACGAATTACAGGGAAGAAATCCGCGATACACTTGCGGAGACATACAGCGGGATCCTGGACACGATGCGGGATGTCACGCTGAAGAACGGATACAGGAAAGATATCGACTGGGTGTTCTTCTGGGGATATGTGTTTGACGCTACGATTTCTCTTGCGTACAGAGTTTCCACAGGAAGCATGAGCAGTCCCGAGAATTCCGAAGAGATGTTCCTCCGGCTTCTGATGGAGGGAATGGTGACGACCCTTAAGAAGGTCTGAGCAGGAAACCTAAAGAGAGTAGGCCAGATAGGCGCGGATTTCAGCGATGAAGTCTGCGCCGTATTTTATTGCGGAAATGGCGCTGATGCCTTCGATGCACAGAAGATCCATAAGGTTTTCCGGCCTCCGCTCCGCCATGTCCCGAAGATTGCCGTCGGAAAAAATCCGGAACGGAAGAATCTTTTTCTCTTTCGAGATCCTGAGACGGAGCGAGGTGAGCGCCTTCAGCAGCTCATCGGAGGACGCTTCCCTGGAATCGGTGTTTCCGGTGCAGAACGAGCAGTTTCCGCAGCGGGAAGGAGAATCTTCGCCGAAGCTCTTAAGGATGGCATGCCGGATACAGAGCTTTCCGGAGGCGATGCGCCGCATTTCCGCAAGATCCGCAAGCATCATCTGCCGGAGCAGGGGATTTTTCATTTCGTGGATAAAGCGCATGCGGAGCTCAACGTCCCTGTGATCCGCAAGGAGGAAGCATTCGGATCTGAGACCGTCTCTGCCGGCGCGCCCCGCTTCCTGATAATAGCTCTCCGGATCGCCGGGCATATTGTAATGGATCACGAAGCGGACGTCCGGTTTGTCGATCCCCATTCCGAAGGCGCAAGTCGCCGCGAGGAGCCGGGCTTTTCCTGAAAGGAAATATTCCTCGGCTTTTTCGCGCTCTTCGGCGGAAAAGCCGGCGTGATAGGGAAGAACGGGGATTCCGTCCGCCGCCAGCTTATCCGCGACCGTCTCCGTCGTCTGCCTCGTATCGCAGTAGATGATGCCGGGGACATCCCGCCGCACGGAAAGAAGCGTTTTCAGCATATCGTACTTGTTTTTTGGGTGCAGAACACCGTAATATAAATTGGGACGGTCGAAACCGCTTACAAGGACGAAGGGGTTACGAAGCCCCAGGAGTCTTACGATATCCTCCCGCACAGCCGGGGCTGCCGTGGCGGTAAATGCGGCCATGACGGGACGGAAGGCGAGCGTTTCCGCAAACCCGCCGATCCCGAGATAGTCCGGCCGGAACCCGCGGCCCCATTTGGAGACACAGTGGGCTTCGTCGACGCAGATCATGGAAATCTTAAGGTGTCCGGCGATGCGGAGAAATTCGCGGGATTTCAGCCGCTCCGGCGCGAGATAGAGGAGCTTTACCTTCCCGCGGGCGGCATTTTCAAGAACCCTCGTCCGCATTTCCCGGGAAGAAGCGGATGTGACTGCTTCCGCGGGAATGCCGTGCATTTTCAGCGTGCGAATCTGATCGTTCATGAGGGAAATCAGAGGGGAGATCACGAGAGTGATGCCGGGAAGCATGAGAGCGGGGATTTGGTAGCAGAAGGATTTGCCCCCGCCGGTGGGCAGTATGCCGAGGACGTCGCGCCCGGACAGGACGGCGTCGATCAGAGGCTCCTGGCCTTTACGGAACGTGCTGCAGCCGAAATACCGGCGCAGAATATCATATTTGTTTTGTTTCATACAAGGATCCTTTTGGGGTATATTTCATGAAGACGGATACGGGCGGAAAGCATACGGGCAGAAAGCGGGGAATCCTTGAGGTTCTGTGCTTTATTCTGCTTCTTTCCGGCCTTTTTTCCTACTATTACTACGCTTCGGCAGTCCGGGGAAAATATGAGCCGCGCACAAAGAGAACCGAGACGAACAGAGAAGCGGTGACCTACAGGAGCGAAAAGAGGATGAAGCTCGCGATGGCGATGCGTTTTCCTTATCTGACGGGACTGATCCGGAACACCTATGTCGTTCCCGGAATGAAGGCGACGAGGACGCTGATGGGAGAGTTCCGTGCGCCGACCATGTGCACTTCCATGACGCCGCAGGGAATGTGCGTGACCGAGGATTATATCTTTATCTCGGCTTACTGCCATTCGCTTAAGCATAATTCGGTCTTTTACATGATCGACAGGGGGAGCGGGGAACTTATCAAGACGCTTCCGCTCGCCGGTCAGGCTCATGTCGGAGGTATGGCGTACGATCCCGTGAACCGGAATGTCTGGGTTTCCGGGGGAAATTCCGGAAATGCGAAGGCGATTGCCTACAGAATAGAAGATCTGGAAGCTTACGACGAGGAGTCCAACTATCCGGTCGAGGCGGTTCACAATTATACCCTCGCGACGATGACGGACAATTCTTATATGAACTACGCGGAAAATATGCTGATTGCCGGAATCTTCAAGAGAACGGGAAGAAGTGAGATTTCGTGGTTCGGACTTACGGAGGAGGGCGGTCTCTATACGCAGATTTTCGAGGACTACGATCCGGTGTACGAGACTGTCGCGGCGGATTATGTGGCGGCAACCTCGGGCGAGATCCAGGGCGTAAGCCAGAACAGGGATTATCTGCTCCTGTCAAAGTCCTACGGACCGTTTGATTCGGAGCTGCAGATTTACGAATATGACATCGCAAGAGACCGGTATATCGATAAGGAAGCGAAAAAGAAATACCGGTTCCCCCAGAAGCTGGAGCAGATCTGCGAGTACGACGGTAAGCTGTACTGTCTGTTCGAGTCACAGGCGTACGCCTACCGGGCGCAGCCGTTTCTGGCGGTTGACCGGATACTGGTATTTGATATTAAGGACCTCACGGACTAGCCGCGAGGTCCTTTTTATGTCAGTTCTGCGCGTCGGAGCTCATTTCCTCAAGAAGGCTGCTCTTGATCGCGTAAAGCTTGTCGGAGAGGTCGACGTAAACCTGATGCGGGTTTGTGAAACGTCTCGTCTCATCCCAGAGCGTTCCGATTTCCTTCATGCAGCGCTCCCGCAGCTCCATCGTGGTCGCATGATCGTCGTATACGCAGGTTCCGTTTTCAAAGACCGGAACGAGAATTTCCCTCAGCGTAAATGTTCCTGCGCGGAACTTCGTTTTCTTCCAGGTTTCAATCGGATCAAAGATGCGGATGTCCATATCCTCCGTGAAAACTTCGTCTTCAAGGCAGATCAGATCCGCGCGCACCTTGCCGGTCTCTTTGTCGTAAATCCGGTAGATTTTCTTATTGCCGGGGTTTGTGATCTTCTCCGAGTTCTCGGACAGCTTGATCTTCGGCGTAAACTCCGTCTCCCCCTTATTACGGATCGCTGCGAGCTTGTAGACGCCGCCGAATGCGGGCCAGCCCTTTGAGGTCACGAGATTCGTGCCGACGCCCCACTGGTTGATTTTTGCATCCTGTTCCTTCAGGGACTGGATCAGGAACTCATCGAGATCCGAGGAGGCGCAGATGGTCGCGTCCTCAAATCCCGCCTCGGCGAGCATCTGATACGCTCTTTTTGAAAGGTAGGCCAGGTCGCCGGAGTCTATGCGGATTCCGTAACGGGTGAGCTTTATGCCTTTGTCACGCATTTCTTTAAATACGCGGATCGCATTCGGAACGCCGGAGTCGAGGACATCGTAGGTGTCCACGAGCAGCGTGCAGTTGTTCGGATAGAGCTTCGCGTACGCCTTGAACGCCTCGTACTCGCTCGGGAAGCTCATGATCCAGCTGTGGGCGTGGGTGCCGAGGACCGGGACGCCGAACAGCTCGCCGGTCAGGACGTTGGAGGTTCCGGCGCATCCGCCGATCACGGCGGCTCTTGCGCCGTAGATTCCCGCGTCGGGACCCTGTGCGCGCCGGAGACCGAACTCCATCACCGCATCGCCCCGGGCAGCTCTTACGACTCGTGAAGCCTTTGTTGCGATCAGGGATTCGTGATTCATCATATTGAGAATCGCGGGCTCGATCAGCTGGGCCTCCATGATGGGGGCGATCACCTTCAGCATCGGCTCCCTCGGAAACATGACGGTTCCTTCGGGGATTGCCCAGATGCTTCCTGTAAAATGGAAGCCTGCGAGATATTCAAGGAATTCCTTCGTGAAAATGTTAAGTGATCGGAGATATTCGATATCCTCGTAGGTAAAATGCAGATTCTTGATGTATTCGATCACGTGCTGCAGGCCGCAGCTGACAGCGTATCCGCCGTCATAGGGATTGGTTCTGTAAAATGCGTCAAATACGACGAGCTGGTCCATGGAGTTTTCGAAATAACCCTGCATCATGGTGAGCTCGTAAAGGTCGGTCATAAGCGTGAGATTATCGGCCCTCATATAAATCTCCTGTCCTTGACTGGGTGCGCGGAGCGCATTGTGTTGACTTCTTCTGTTAACAGAATGCGCCATCTTTTCAGTCTTGTCAATGTAAACGGCACATACGGCCG
>CADBRO010000104.1 GCA_902797075.1 uncultured Lachnospiraceae bacterium | reverse complement strand
GAGGATGAAGTCAAGGGAAAGATCCCGTCCGGAAAAACTCCATCTCTGTTATGGCTTCTTTAATAATCTGTCCCGGATCGGCGTCCGGCCGGATCCATTTTTCCGCGGCCTCTCCGGGCAGAATGACGGGCATCCGGTTGTGAATGAACCGGATGCTTTCGCCCGGTTCTCTTGTAAGAACCGTGAAGACCGGTATCCGGATGCCGGAGCGTTCCTCTATGCGGTAGAGCCCGGCGAGCCAGGTGACGCCGGCCCCTTTCGGCCGGATTCTGTATTTGGCGCCTGTCTCGGTTTTGCCGGTGGCTGTGTTGACAAAATGCTCCCACTCAAAGTGGTGCGAGGCGGGGATGACGCAGCGGCGCCGCTCCCAGCTTTCCCTGAAAGACGGCTTTGCGCCGGCGGTTTCCACCTTGGCATTGACGAGAGGAGAAGAGGAGCGGGGAAGGCGGAAGCCCCACGCCATGGGGAAGACGGCTCTTTCGCCGGACCGGTTCGGCGCGATCACCGGGGCGATGTCGGTTGGACGTACCTCGCCTTCTGTGATGAGTGAACGGCCGAGTGTGTCAGAGATGCGCGCCGTAAGGCGCGACCGTCCGGCCTCTTCAATGATGGGGCGCAGCTCCGGCGACATTTCCATGTAATATCTGCAGCACATTGTCAGTTCTCCTTCTCTGCACAGAATTATATTGCTGCAGCGACGCGAAGTCAAAGGAATGGTTCGGGAGTAGCCGGCGGCAATGTGAGATTATTGATGACAGAATTATGAACATTACTGTATAATTATTTTGATAATTCTGATGATTCTTTGTGCTGTCATTTTAAATGGAGGAATCACTTATGAGCGCGAAACGGAGTATGAAAACGATTCTTATTCTGTCACTTCTCGCTGCCGCAATGTGCATCCTGCTGAAGACATCCGGTAACGTTTATGCGGCGTCATCTGTCAAACTGAGCAGAAGCAGGCTGACTGTTTTTGTCAGTGACAAACAGACCCTGAAGGTCAAAGGCACTTCAAAGAAAGTCACCTGGAGTTCGTCAAACGAGAAAGTTGCCAAAGTATCCGCCAGGGGCAAGGTCAGGGCACTGAAGCCGGGAAAGGCGACGATCACGGCGAAAGTCGGCAAAAAGCGGCTGAAATGCAAGGTCACGGTATACGAAACGATCGGAACCTATTACTGCCTGTGGAATGTCAACTGGAATCTGTCTCCTTCCGGCAGGAAGCTGACTGAAGCCGAGGCTGCGGAAGTCCGCCGCGCGGTGAATCTTCTGATTGACAGATCGTACATCGCAAAAAGCATAGTCGGCGAAGGAAGGAAGCCCGCGGTCGGACTGGTGGCCAGGGGGATTATGGAGCCCGACGGAGGGCAGTTCTATAAGCACTCCGGCCCGAAAAATGCCGGATATTACCCGGTGAAAGCCAAAAAAGCGGCGGCCATGAAGATTCTGAAAAAGTATTATTCCGTTTCCGGCGGAAAGGTCACAAACTTCCCGGAGATCGATTATATCTACAACAAAGAAGGTGCGGCGCATGCGGCCATCGCCTCATATATACAGTCGAGGCTGAAGCGCGCCGGAATTAAGATGAATATAAAAGGTTATGCGTGGGATGATTATCTGACGGAACTGAAAAAAGGGCACTTTACCCTTGCGAGATTCGGATGGGCGGCTGATGTAAACGACGCAATTAATTTTCTTGAGCTTTACGTGAAAAGCAACCCGGATAATTACTGCAGACTGGGGAGAGGCAAGCATGCTTCTGAGTCCGTCTATTCTGTAAAACTGAAGGGAATCGGCAATTATAAGAATTTGAAAGGAACCTGGAAACAGACATATCAAAAATTGATCACCTATATCAAAAAGGAGAAAAAGGCGAAGAACCGGAACCGGCTTCTGCATAAAGCTGAAGACCTGCTCATGGAGACAGGCTGTATATGCCCGCTGTATTATTATACGTAAACAGTGTGAGAAGGCCGGATGTGTATATAGCGTTCCTTTTGGGAACGCTATATACAAAACAGCGCAAATCTGCAATGCAGCCCGCGCATAAAATTACGCCGCTTTTCAGCGGCGTTTGGTTGTTGTTAGGCGGCGCCTGCATCAGGAAATCAGGAGCAGACTTTGCATGCTCTGGGCTGGGTACATCGCTGCTTGCATATTATCTTATAGAGGAGCCTTCAAACCGATTTGCGAAATCAAGAAATCTTTCTGCCTTGAAACAGTATTATCGGGTGCTGGTGTCAAACCTGATTGAGAAATGAATGAAGTCATTAGTGTGATTGTGCCCGTCTATAATGCCGAAGCGACGCTCAGTCGATGTCTTGACAGTATATGCCGTCAGACGTACCCGCATCTGGAGATTTTTCTGATCGATGACGGGTCGACGGACGGCAGCAGCAGGATTGCGGAAAGCTATGCGGTAAAAGACGGAAGGATTCAGATCCTTCACAAAGAAAACGGCGGCATTTCGTCAGCGAGAAATATGGCGCTTGACCGGGTGACCGGTTTCTGGATCGCATTTGCGGATGCGGATGACTATCTGGAGGAAAATGCCTTTGAGACAGTCCTGTCGGCCGGTCAGGAGGCGGATATCTGTATCTTCGGCCGTGTTTCCGAATTTGCGGGGAAGAGCAGGGAATTCCGCCCGAGTGAGAGAATCGGGGAAATCGGCCGGGATGAGGCGCTGAGACGAATGATTGTCCGTCATTCGATCGGATTTACGAGCTGGGACAAGCTGTACAGGGCACAGCTTTTTGAGGGAATCCGATTCCCGGACGGATATGATTATGAAGATATCCGGACAACTTACCGGGTATTTTTGAGAGCGGAGAGATTCGTGCTGCTTCCGGATATACTGTATCATTATGTTCAATACAACGGCAGCGTCTCGCACACCGGGTCGCTTAAGAACCGTCTGGATCACTGGAGCTCTTTTTATCAGCTCTACCGTGTCTTCGGACGGAGAAGAGAATATGCGGATGTGTGTCTTCGAAAATGTGCACACTCATTATTCCGGGCTTACGGAACTCTG
>CADBRO010000103.1 GCA_902797075.1 uncultured Lachnospiraceae bacterium | reverse complement strand
GATAGAGGGTAAGAAATAAACCTATTCATTTACAGCTATATCTGACATTTCCAGGAGCTCAGCCGCGGTCTGTGTGTTCTCCACCCGCTTGTAAAATTAATGACAGATATTGACGTTTCTGCTTATTTTTGTCATGCAGAGATGTTAAAATATAGTTGCAGGTAATAGCATGGCAGCCGAAAAACATGTCGAATGATCTGTTGTGCATATTTTAATGGTTCAGCAAGGAGGAGTAGCAACTGTAACGGCCAGGCAAATGCTGATCTGGAAATGGATTAAAAAAGAGAGGGGTGTTTTCATGCGCAAAAAAGAAATGTTACTGTTGATGATTAGCGTTTTAATCTGCAGCTTCTTATCTGTCATGATCTCTGTTCCGGTTATTGCAGCGGAAAAGACTTCAGTAAAAGTAATCGCATCTGTAACGCATCCGCAGATTGATTATGAAAATGATTATGATAGCAGTATAACCTATTCCTACGAGTATAATGAGAATGGATTGATTCAGAAAGAGAAATACCAGCAATTACACTACAATACCTTTACATGGCAATACATCTACAACGAGAAAGGCGAATTAATAGAAGAAATCGAAGATGCCTGGTCCAACGATGTGCTCACTTACGATTATAACGAGGACGGCAGAGTGATTCGGGAGACATCGAAAAACTATACTGCCTGGGAGTATGTATGGTCTGGCGGAAACTGTACAAAGTATGGAGATACATATTCCTATGAATATAAGAACGGCGTTTTGACCAGACAAAAAGAATCCGGCCGCTGGATGGTCGATGGTGAAGTGGTCTCTGGCATAAAACAGTCAGATTATACTTATGATGCAAATGGAAATATCAGTAATACTGCGATTAGTTTTACAAATGGATGTGGAGACTCCTCTACAGCAGTAAGCAGCTACACATATCAGAGTGGAGTAGTTACAAAAGCAATATTTAATCGCGGGGAAGAATATAACATTACATATAAGACAATCACGGTTCCGTCGGAATATATGGGCTTAATCAAAGCGCAGCAGCGGAGTGTTTTGCAGAGCAATAATATGAATGCTCCTGTCATCATGAAAAAACTACAATTTTGCTCTGCCGGAAACGTAATAAAATCGGCTGATGAAACAGATTCAAAGACTCCAGCAGATCCGGCAAATGAAAAGGATTCCGAGAAAGAAGCGGCAGCTCAAACTGTCTTAAAAGGTAAGACATATACAGTTAACACTCTGAAGTATAAAGTGACCAATGTCGACATGAAGGGCAGCGGTACAGTCACTCTCACCGGTACAACCAAAAAGAAGACCAAGCTTACAAAGCTGACTGTTCCGAAGACAGTAAAGATTAATGGCGCGGCATTCAAGGTGACTGCTATCGGGAATAAGGCGTTCAACAAGTTCACAAAGATCAAGACGGTCACTATTGGAGATAATGTCAAGACGATCGGAACAAGCGCGTTTGCCGGCAATACGAAGCTGACAAAGGTGACGATCGGCAAAGGCGTCACCAAGATTGGCAAGTCTGCTTTCTCCGGCGACAAGAAGCTGAAGACGATCACCATCAAATCAGCGAAACTGAAGTCCGTCGGTAAGAATGCGATTAAGGGGATTTACAAGAAGGCCGCAATCAAGGTTCCTAAGAAGCAGCTGAAGAAGTATAAGAAGCTGTTTTCTGCAAAGGCCGGGTTTAAGAAGGGTATGGCAGTGAAGAAGTAAAGATGAGGTGCATTTCCATGCGACAGGCGAAGCCCCCAGAGTTGCTTTGAGGGCTTTTCTGAAACTATTTCTGACATTCGTTTACCAATGCTCGAAAATCAACACAGCGCACACTACATTCGAGTCGAATTAAGAATGTCAGATAATGTGGACAGCATCAGGAATCGTCTGGTAAGTCTGTTTTCCTAATAAATTGGTGCGCGGAGGTTCGCGCCAATTTGACAGTGAGTGGTATAGATCTTACAGTGAACGCCCTCGGAGTGGTTACTCTGAGGGCGTTCTTCGATGAATTGTTTACAGTACTATCTGATCAGTTCCGCGGCCATCCCGAAAAGCACGTCGCTGCTAATGTCGTCGGCGGTATACAGGTAGTACAGGATGCCGTCCTTTTCGAAGCTGACACCGTTATAAAATACGGTTTCAGCGTGTTCCGAACCATAACTGACAAAGAAATGATCGTCCTTCTCCAAACGGTCTTTTGTATTTGCGTCCAGTTCATCGTCTTCATCCGGCAGTACAAGATACTCGTCGCGGTCGAAGCGGACAGTGAATCCTTCAATCGTTCGGGTTTCGGTTGCTTTCCGTGTTTCTTCCGCATCCGGACGTGCCGTCATGGACAGTGTGATCGTCTGATCAGAGTCATTCTTATATTCAACGCTGAGATCGGTCCATTTCCCTGCAGTTGCGCCGGATTCGTCTTTCCCTTCGACATGTACATCATTGCCTCCGGCAAATGCAAAGCCATTGTCAAAAGCTTCCGGTACGGAAGGCATGTCAGTAGTATTCATTTCAGAGGCCGTTTTGTACTCGTAATCTGCCCGGGAAGAGGCGGTATAATACGCGATCCTGCTTGCGGCAAATGCGGTGATTCCGGTAATCATAATGCATGCAGCCACGGCAGCTGCGGCACGGCTAAATGTCCATTTTTTCATGATTGGCTCCTTTCTTTCTGCGGATTCTCTCTGCGACAGCAAAAGTTTGTTGTGCATTCGATCCTTTACATCCTCCCGGAAATGAAGCGCGTTCATGGATTCGCGGAATTCTTCCTGAAAATCTCTGGCCAAGTTCATTCACTCCTTTCTGTGAAATATGATGTGAAATCAGGGTTCCATCATCTTTCTCAGTTTGTTTCTCCCGCGTCGTAAGTATGTCGAGACAGCATTTTCCGTCTTTCCGAACATTGCTGCGATCTCTTTTACCTGGTAGCCTTCATAGTAGTGAAGATAAATACTGATGCGGTAATTTCTGGGGAGTTCCATCACCAGATCCATGAGTTCGGATTTTGGTTCTGGGGTCACCGGTATCTCGGGGACGCTGTCCCATTCCGCAGCCCGCTTCCAGAAAGAGGTTCGCAGATGATCCTTACAGGCATTGACGGTTGTTCGGATGATCCACGATTTTTCATGTTCAGGGCTGTCAAAATGATAGTTCCCTGACAGAAGCTTCAGGAAAACATCCTGGCATATATCCTCTGCATCATATGTCTGTTTCAGATACATATAGCTGATTCGGAGAATCATATCCGCATAAGTCTGTATCAGACGGTCTGCATTTTTGCTGTCCATGTAAGGCATAGTGCTCACTCCGGTTCTTTGGTTCTGAAGGCCTTCACCTGTAATACGATTTGGCTTTGGAAAATCTGGCACTTGATTATATGATATATGAAAAATCCGATGACGGTGAAATGTATAGATTTAGATAGAGAATGATAGAATCCGCTTTCCCGGAAAGCACGGTTCTTCATAAAACTGCAGAAAATTGAAATTCTGATCATGAAGGCGCACAAACAGGGCAATTATGCATTATACATTATAAAGAGACTTTGGAAAGGAGGGCGCGTGTTGAATCTGGAAGACCAGTATGACAAAATCTACAGGTACCTGTATTTTCATCTTCATGACAGGCATACGGCGGAAGATCTGACGCAGGAAACCTTCCTTCGGTTTCTGAAAAGCAGGACGTATCACGATGAGAACCGGCAGCTGCAGTACCTGTATACGATTGCCCGCAATCTGTCCCGTCAGCATTTCAGGGATCAGACGATGACATACACGCTGGAAGAAGAGATCGATATTCCGGCATCAGAAAATTTTGAACAGCCGCTGCTGGAGCAGATCACGCTGCGGGATGCGCTGCAAAAACTCTCCCCGGAAGAGCGGGAACTGCTTTTCCTGCACTATGTAAATGATGTTCCCGTATCTGTACTCAGCGGCATGTATAAAATATCGCGGTTTGCGGTGTACAGGAAACTGAAAAGGATTCTGAACAGGATCAGACACGAGCTGGAGGTGCTGGAGAATGGATAATGCCTGTATTGTCGAACAGATGAAAAAAACATGGATTGCTCCGGAACCGGCGGGGAAAGAGGAATTCTTTCTGCGTGCGGAAGAGAAGGGATTGCTGAACCGGCGGACGACTGTAATTACGCATAGAGAGTTCCTTGCGATCCAGTTATTCTATATAGAAAAACGGATCTGGGTACTGTCCGGATTTCTGCTGCTGTTCATTGTATGGAACTGCAGCCGGAATGCAGGAAACTATCCTTTTGCACTGACACCCCTTCTTGCAGCGGGAATCCTTTTTGAGACCGGAAGATCCGGAAGATGGAACATGACCGAGCTGGAGCAGGCTGCCAGGTTTTCTGCACGCAGTGTTATGCTGGCCAGAACCTTTCTGCTTGGCGTGATCAATACTGCCGGACTGATGATCATCATTCCTGTGATCACGCGGTTCTATGCCTATCCTGTGCTGCGGATATTCCTGTACATGATGGTGCCGTATCTGACAGCTGCATTTTTGGGATCGCTCTATGAAAGAAAGTGCAGGACAGATCGGGGATGGGGAAGCGTACTGATCTGTATACTTTCATCTGTCGCTTTTGCATCGGTACCTTTGTTCTTCCGTCAATTATATGAGGAACGCCTGCTGGTTCTCTGGGCAGCTGTATTGATCCTGATGATCTGCGGCCTGACGGTCTGTATATGGAAAAGCATATCTGAGAAGGAGGAGCCGGTATGGAGCTGATCGCGGACAGGATTTCCAAACAATATAAGAATAAAATCGCTGTGGACAGGATGTCCTTTACGCTTACGAGCGGGGTGACCGGGCTGCTGGGTGCAAACGGAGCCGGAAAGACCACGCTGATGCGTCTTCTCTGCGGGATCCTGCTTCCGACAAGCGGGTCTGTGACTTGTGACGGAATGGGTGTGGAGACAGAAGAATATAGGGATATTCTCGGCTATCTGCCCCAGGAGTTCGGTTATTATCCGGAGTTCTCCGGGAGAGACTTCCTTCTCTATATGTCTGCTGTCAAAGGGCTGCCGAAGACGGAGGCTGCACATAAGACAGATGAACTGATCGGGATGGTCGGGCTGAAAGAGACAGCGCGTAAGAAGATACGTACCTATTCCGGCGGGATGAAGCAGAGGCTGGGGATTGCGCAGGCGCTTCTGAACGATCCCCGGATCCTGATCATGGATGAGCCGACCGCAGGGCTGGATCCGCAGGAGAGGATCCGTTTCCGGGAACTGATCGCAGGACTTGGCAGGGACAGGATCGTACTGCTTTCCACGCATATCGTTTCTGATCTGGAGCAGATCGCGGACCGTTTGATGATCATGAAAGAGGGAAGACTGATCTGGCATGGCAAATGGGATGCCGGGAAAGAGGATCTGGAGAAGTTCTATATTTCCGCCATCAAAGGAGAACAGCCATGCTGAAAACGATCTATCTGTTTGAATTGAAAAAACTGTTTTTTTCGAGGGTGAACATGAT
>CADBRO010000102.1 GCA_902797075.1 uncultured Lachnospiraceae bacterium | reverse complement strand
TCATGCCCATCGCGACGAAGGAAGATGCCGGAACCTGGCCTGCCTGGCCGATTTCCTCAACGATGTAGTTGCGGTCAAAGAGCAGGGAGATGGCGTTGCGGATTTCAGCTCTCGCAGCTTCCGCTTCCGCGCCTTCAAGGCCGAGGTCAGCCGGAAGGATGTCTTCATTGACATTCCAGCATACATAGTAAGTTCCGATCTGTCCTGCGACAACAAAATCATTCGGATACTCTTCCTTGAGGGAAGCGATTTCGTTTGTCGGGACATCATCGATCAGAGTCCAGTCGCCGTTCTTGAAGTTGGTCAGCTGGTTGTTCGCGTCGTCAGAGAGATAGAAGTTGATCTTCGGCATCTTAATTGTGTCGGCATCAACATAATTCTCATTCTTCTCAAGAGTGATGACGGAGTTGTGCTCCCAGCCTGTCATGACGTACGGTCCGTTGTTTACATAAGTGGATGGATCCGTTGCCCATGCTTCGTTTTCAACGACATCTTCTCTTACCGGGAAGTAGGTCGGGAAAGCAAGAAGCTCGTTCCAGTAAGCGACAGCATTGCTGAGGACGACCTCGATGGTCTTGTCATCGACAGCAGTGACGTTAAGCTTTGCGTCCGGATTGACCGGATTGCCTTCGTCATCCATCTGCCAGATGTCCGCATAACCGTCAACGACTTCGAACATGTAGCCGTAGTCCGCAGCGAGATCGACAGATGCCGCTCTGTTCCATGCATAAACATAATCATTGGCCGTAACCGGCTGTCCGTCAGACCATGTAAGTCCGTCTTTCAGCGTATAGGTATAGGTTACTTTTCCGTCTTCTCCTGTGACGCCTTCAGTAAGTTCTTCCGCAGCGTCTGCGACAATTTCAAGATTGCCTTCTTCGTTCTGTTCCCATTTCGCAAGACCGGAGAACAGATGGGCAAGCATCGTCGCGCCGTCAACCGCACTGTTGAGCGCCGGATCCAGCGTATCCGGTTCGGAGGCAAGGCAGACATTGAGCTCGTCCGCAGCCGCGTCATCCGCATAAGCGAAGCCTGTTCCGAGGCTCATCACCATGGTCCCGGCAAGCAGAAGAGAAAGAAACTTCTTCATTTTCATAGTAAACTCCTTTCTTTTACGTGTGTCTTTTTGTGAAACACAGACAATGGAATTATACCACTGCCCGGTGAATCCGTAAATAATGTCAGTTCACTTCATCCACAAGATGGCAGGCGACGAAGCGTCCCGTCTCGACCTCTTTGAACTCCGGCATGCTCTGCCTGCAGATGTCCTTCGCGTACGGGCATCTCGTGTGGAACGGGCAGCCTGACGGCGCGTTCAGCGGGCTCGGAATTTCGCCGGAAAGCTGGACTCTCTTATTGGCTCTTGCCACCTTCGGATCCGGAACCGGAACCGCGGACATAAGCGCCTTCGTGTAGGGATGAAGCGGTCTGTCATAGATTTCGCCGGCGTCCGCAAGTTCGACCATGCGGCCGAGGTACATCACGGCGATTCTGTCGGAGATATGACGGACGACCAGAAGATCGTGCGCGATGAACAGGTAGGTCAGGTTCATCTTGCTCTGGAGCTCGTCAAACATGTTGATGACCTGCGCCTGAATCGAGACGTCGAGCGCGGAAACCGGCTCGTCGCAGACGATGAAATCCGGATTGACTGCAAGCGCCCTTGCAATTCCGACTCTCTGTCTCTGGCCTCCCGAGAATTCGTGGGCATATCTTGCCGCATGCTCGGAATTAAGTCCGACATGGTCCATCAGCTCGAGAATCCGGTCCCTTCGTTCCGCTTTGGTTTTGTACAGGTGCTGTACGTCAAGCGGCTCGCCGATAATATCCGCGACCGTCATTCTCGGGTCAAGCGACGAATAGGGATCCTGAAAAACCATCGTGGCTTTTTTGCGGAAATTCTCGATATCCTGCTTTGTCCTGATCTCTTTTCCGCGGTATTTTACAACTCCGCCCGTCGGTTTATAGAGGTGCAGGATCGCTCTTCCTGCGGTCGTTTTTCCGCAGCCCGACTCACCCACGAGTCCGAGCGTCTCACCCTCACGGATCGAGAAGGAAATGTCATCGACGGCCTTCAGCGGCTTTGTCTGAAAAAATCCGGTGCTGATCGTGAAGTACTCCTTGAGATGCTCCACCTCAATGATCGGATCCGTGTTCTTAAAGTTCATGTCGCTGCTCATCTTACTCTACCCCCTTCCGGACATTCATCCAGCAGGCAGCCGCGTGATCTTCATTGATCTGCATTCTCTCCGCCTTTTCCCGGATACAGATCTTCATCGCCGCGTCGCATCTGGGCGCGAACGGGCAGCCCTTCGGCATGTTCAGAAGATCGATCGGAGTTCCCGCAATCGGCTGAAGCTTCGTTCCCGCACTTTTTACGGTCGGGATCGAGCGCATGAGTCCTTTCGTATATTCATGGCAGGGATTGTAGAAAATTTCATCTGCGGTTCCCTGCTCGCAGATACCTCCGGCATACATGACGATTACCTCGTCGCAGAGCTGTGCGACGACTCCCAGGTCATGAGTGATCATGATGATCGCCATGCCGATCTTCTTCTGGATATCCTTCATGAGCTCCAGAATTCCGGCCTGGATTGTCACGTCAAGCGCAGTCGTCGGCTCGTCGGCGATCAGAATATCCGGTTCGCACGCAAGCGCCATCGCGATCATAACTCTCTGCCGCATTCCGCCGGAGTGCTCGAACGGATACTGCTTCATCCGCTTTTCGGGCTCGTTGACATTTACAAGGCGCAGCATCTCGATCGCGCGTTCCCATGCTTCCTTTTTATTCCGGTTGGTATGAAGGCGGATCGCCTCCACCAGCTGTTTCCCGATGGTGTAGGTCGGATTCAGCGAGGTCATGGGGTCCTGGAAAATAATGGAAACTTTATTTCCGCGTACATCCTTCAAAACCTTTTCACCGGCCCCGACAAGCTCCTGCCCGTCAAGTTTTATGGATCCTGAGACAATCTTTCCGGTTCCCGCCAGAATCTGCATGACCGAATAAGCCGTGACGGATTTGCCCGATCCGGACTCTCCCACGATTCCCAGAACCTTTCCTCTTTCAAGATCGAATGAAATGCCGTTTACGGCCTTCACTTCTCCCGCATCCGTGAAAAAAGAGGTATGCAGGTCTCTTACTTCAAGCAATGCCATCTCTCATTCCTCCTTAACCGTTGATTTTCGGATCAAACGCGTCTCTTAAGCCGTCACCGAACAGATTGAGCGAAAGAACGATCAGTGAAATCACGATGGCCGGTATAACAAGCCGGTAGGGATACGAGTTGATTCCGTTCAGGGCATCCGACGCAAGAGAGCCAAGCGACGGCATGGGCGCGTTGACGCCAAGACCCAGGAAAGACAGATAGCTTTCCGTAAAAATAGCGCTCGGAATCTGCAGCGCCGTCGAGATGACGATGACGGAGATGCAGTTCGGAAGAAGGTGTTTCCGGATGACCCAGCCGCCCTTCGCTCCTGCAGTGCGCGCTGCGAGTACATACTCCTGTTCTCTGAGCGAAAGGATCTGTCCGCGGACAAGGCGCGCCATCGATACCCAGTAAAGAAGGGCGAAAATAATAAACAGCGAGATGATGTTCGTGCCGATTTTCGCGAACACGGTACCCTCCAGCGCTTTCTCAAGAGTGGTCTTAAGAGAGGCCGCCAGAAGAATAATCATGAGCATGTCGGGCAGTGAATATATGATATCGACAATTCTCATGATAATCATGTCGACCCTTCCGCCGGCGTACCCTGATATTGCCCCGATCGTAAGACCGATCACGAGCACGATAATACTTGCAAAGAATCCGACCGCCAGAGAAATTCTGGTCCCGTACACGACACGGATAAAGTAATCGCGCCCATTGGCGTCTGTTCCGAAGATATGCGGAAAGACCTTTCCGCCTTCTTCAATCTTCTTGAGCTCCGTCGTGGAATATTCGAACGGTTTCAGATTCTTATAGGACGCATCCATGGGCTTTCCGGGAGTCATGCCGAGCATGGTCTCGTATTTATACGGCCAGAACATGGGCACAAAAAGCGCCGACAGCGTCACGATCACGATTACGAAGAAACTGATCATCGCGATCTTGTTTTTGCGGAGCCTTCTTACACCATCCTTGAATGCGGTGGTGGAAGGACGCATTTTAACCATGTATTCTTTTTCCTGTTCGCTTGCGGGCAGAAAATCGTCGACATCCACCTGCATGCTCATTCGTTTCAGATTATTCGCATCCATCTTCGGGGTCTCCTTACTCCAGATTAATTCTAGGATCAACGACTTTATACAGGATATCGCTGACAAGGTTCATGATTACGATGAAGCTCGCCAGAATAATCGTTGTTCCCATGATCATCGTATAGTCGCGGTTCGTGATGCTGCTGACAAACGCGCGGCCGATACCGGGCACCGCGAAAATCTGTTCCACAACGAGTGAACCCGTGACGATATATGCAAGCATCGGTCCGAAGTAGGTGATGACCGGAATCAGGGCGTTCTTCAGCGCGTGCCCGAAGATAATCTTCATTCTGGATACGCCCTTGGCTTTCGCCGTACGGATATAGTCCTGACCGAGAACATCCAGCATGGAGGATCTCGTAAGTCTCGTGATATGAGACATCGGGGAAAGCATCAGCGTCACGACCGGAAGAATCAGTCCCCGGGAGGTCGTGCCGTTCGCAGGCAGGATTCCCAGCTTGACAGCAAAAAGAACAAGCAGCAGCGATCCCATAATAAAGGAAGGCATCGACACAAATGCTGTCGTAAGGACCATGATAATGCGGTCAGCAACCGTATTTCTCCTGAGGGCGGCGATCGAACCGAGCACCACTCCGAAAATCAGGGCAAGAAACGCGGCAATTACGCCGAGCTTCGCCGAGGTCTTGAGACCGTCGCCGATGATATCGACAACCTGACGTCCTCTCTGCTTCAGCGACGGGCCGAAGTTAAAATGAAGAACGTCCTTCAGGTAGGTTGTATACTGCTCGAACAGAGGCTTGTCGAGGCCGTATTTGGCCTCCATCGCCTTCTGCACCGCGGGCGTTACGGCCTTCTCACCGATGAACGGGCCGCCGGGAACCGCGTGCATGACAAAAAAAGTCACCGTGATCACGATCCATACCGTGAACACAGCGAGAACGATTCGCTTAAGAATATACTTCAGCGTTTTTGGATTCATACCGTTTCCTTTCGACTATACTGACTGCAAGCCGCGTCACAGGGCGAAAAAAGAGCGGCTGCCATAAGCATCCCGCCCGCCTGCAGTCGATTTACTTTAAAAATTATAATCACCGCTCCAAGCCTTGTCAATTATGAAGGCTTTTTTTCGTCAATGCGTCGATGCGATAAAGTCCGATATGTGCTCCCGGGTCCGAAAACGCGCTCTTGGATTTGTACGGCTCTTCTGTTATACTTGTGTTTCGCGAATGAAGAAGCACATCTATGAGAAAGTGACAAGACCATGAAATACACATCGGGAAGCCGTGAAGCTACATATGAAATAGGCAAGGGACTCGGCGAAAAGGCCGCCCCCGGCAGTATTTTTGCCCTGGCCGGAGATCTGGGCGCCGGAAAAACCGTCTTCGCGAAGGGATTTGCCGAAGGAGTCGGCGTAAAAGAGACGGTGACGAGTCCGACCTTTACCATCATGCAGCTCTATGAGAGCGGCCGCATCCCGCTGGCGCACTTTGATGTGTACAGAATCGAGGATCCGGATGAACTGGATGAGATCGGTTTTGACGAGTATATCGGCGGCGACGGTACCGCTCTCATCGAGTGGGCTGATCAGATCGCGGATCTTCTGCCTCCGGAAACCATCTGGATCACCATCACAAAGCCTTCTTCCGGAAATGAAAATGAAAGAATCATCGAAATCATCGGAGACAATATTGAATGAAACTTATAGCAATTGATTCCTCAGGTCTTACGGCGAGCGTAGCCATCCTTGAAGATGACGTCCTTCTCGCCTCCTATACAGTCGACTACAAAAAAACCCACAGCCAGACTCTCCTGCCGATGCTCGACGAAATCAGCCGTATGATCGGCCTCGACGTGCATACGATCGACGCGGTCGCGGTTGCCGCAGGCCCCGGGTCATTTACCGGACTCCGCATCGGATCCGCGACGGCAAAGGGACTCGCACTGGCGCTTCAGGTTCCCGTGATCGAAGTTCCCACGCTTCAGGCGATGGCATACAATCTGTATAACGCGCGGGGTCTGATCTGCCCGATCATGGACGCCCGCAGGGATCAGGTTTACAACGGTCTTTATATCTGGTGGAACCACGACCTCTACACGATCAAAGACCAGCGCGCCGTCAGCATCGAAGAGCTCGCGGAGGAAATCAACCGGAGAAATCACTCCCGCGGCACCATCTTGCTCGGAGACGGCGTCGCCGCTTACAAAGATAAGCTGGACGCGCTTCTCACCGTTCCCCATTTCTATGCTCCCGCTCACGTAAACCGCCAGAGGGCGGCAAGCGTCGGCGCGCTGGCGCAGATTTTCTACAAGAGCGGAAAATACGTATCCGCAAAAGAACACGCTCCGATCTATCTGCGGAAATCCCAGGCCGAACGCGAGCGCGAAATGAAAGAAGGCAAGGCTTAAGCCGCGCGGAGGAGATACTTTGAACAGCACCGGAAACCACATCGAAATCAGGGAAATGACTCTCGACGACATCGCGGAGATCGCGTTGCTTGAGGCAGCGGACTCCACTGCTCCGTGGGACGAGACAAGCCTCTTCACCTATTTTCTGCGTGAGGATGCATACCTTGTCGTCGCTGAAGAGGACAGCCGTATCGTCGGCTTCGCCGGAATTCTCGCAGCTCCGCCCGAGGCGGACGTTCTGGACATCACGGTCCGAAGCGACATGCGCCGAAAAGGGTACGGTATGGCACTCCTTCAGTATCTGTTTTCACAGGCGCCGGAATTTGGTATAAACAGCGTGTTTCTTGAAGTGCGGGTCGGGAACGCTCCTGCCCGCCGCCTCTATGAAAAGCTTGGTTTCACGGAAACGGGGATACGGAAAAATTATTACACCGATCCGCGGGAGGACGCCATTTCCATGAAGCTCGTAATTCCATCGGAAGAGACGTCCAAACACCCGGAATCTTAAAGACAATCAATAACGGAGATATTTCATGTTAGATGTCGCACTGCTCGGGACAGGCGGTATGATGCCGCTCCCGAAACGCTGGTTAACCTCATGCATGATCCGCATGAACGGAAGCAGCATTCTCATCGACTGCGGCGAGGGAACCCAGATAGCTCTCCGTGAGCTCGGGTGGTCCTGCAAGCCGATCGATACAATCTTCATCACGCATTTTCACGCGGACCATATCGCGGGGCTCCCGGGTCTTCTGCTCACCATGGGTAACGCCGACAGGACGGAACCGGTCACGATCATCGGACCGAAGGGTGTCGGCAATATCGTAAAGGCTGCCCGCACGATCGCTCCGGAGCTTCCGTTTGAAACCATTACAAAGGAAATCACCGGAAATGAAGCGGTCTTCCGGACAGGCAGCATCAAAGTGACCGCGTTCCGCGTAAACCACCGGATTACCTGCTACTCCTATAAAATGGAAATCGAACGGAACGGGCGCTTCGATACCGAAAAGGCGAAGGCAAACGGGATTCCTCTGAAATTCTGGAGCCCGCTGCAAAATGGCGCCGTCATCGAGTACGAGGGACGCACTCTGACGCCTGATATGGTGCTCGGCAGATCCCGCAAGGGACTGAAGGTCATCTACTCGACTGACACAAGACCGACTCCGGATATTGCCCTTCACGGACAGGACGCGGATCTGATGATCCTGGAAGGAATGTACGGCGGGCACGAAAAGGATTCGAACGCCAGAAGCTATAAGCACATGACGATGACGGAAGCCGCAAAAATCGCGGCAAAGGCGCAGCCGAAGGAACTCTGGCTTACGCATTACAGTCCGTCTCTTGTACATCCGGAAGATTATCTTAAGGATCTGCAGAAGATTTTTCCGAATACCGTCTGCGCAAAGGACGGCAGGATGATCTCTCTGATGTTTGACGACGAAGAAGCTGCCGAAGGGAAAGACAACATATGAATCAGCACACAGATATTCTGGCTATCGAAACTTCCTGCGACGAAACCGCCTGTGCCGTCATCCGCGACGGACGGGAGGTTCTTTCGAATGTCATTTACACCCAGATCAGCATGCATACCCTCTACGGCGGTGTCGTTCCTGAGCTGGCTTCAAGGAAGCATATCGAAAAAATCAATACGGTAATTGAAAATGCCCTGACCGAGTCAGGACTGACTCTGCCCGAAATAGACGCAGTCGCTGTCACCTACGGTCCGGGGCTTGTCGGCGCTCTTCTGGTGGGCGTGGCGGAGGCGAAATCCATCGCCTGGGCGGCCGGAAAACCGCTGATCGGCGTCAATCACATCGAGGGCCACATCGCGGCAAACTATATCGAGCACCCGGAGCTCAAGCCGCCCTATCTGGGACTCGTCGTATCGGGAGGACACACACACCTCATTATCGTAAAGGACTGGGCTGAATTTGAGATTCTCGGAAGAACGGTGGACGACGCGGCCGGTGAAGCATTCGACAAGGTCGCAAGAGCGATCGGCCTCGGCTATCCGGGCGGGCCGAAAATCGACGCCGCCGCGAAGGAAGGCGATCCCCTCGCGATCCCATTTCCAAAGGCAAAGGTTCACGGTTCGGAGTACGACTTCAGTTTCAGCGGTCTGAAAAGCGCCGTGCTCAACTACTTAAATCATGCTGAGATGACCAAAGAAGCCGTAAACCGGAATGATGTCGCCGCCAGCTTCCAGAAAGCTGTCGTCGACGTGCTCTGCGAGCATACGATCCTCGCCGCGAAGGAACACGGCATCAGGCAGGTGGCCATGGCGGGCGGCGTATCCGCGAACAGCGCTCTTCGGACGGCTATGACCGAGGCGTGCAAGGAAGCCGGATTTGAATTCTACGTTCCCTCTCCCGTGTACTGCACCGACAACGCGGCCATGATCGGCGTCGCGGCCTATCACGAGATGATGAACGGAGCTAAAAGCGGCTGGGAGCTTAATGCGATTCCCGCGCTGCGCCTGGGCGAAAGGTAAGCGTACTGCCATGACGACTGCAATTGTACTCGCGGCGGGCCGCGGAAAACGTATGGGGACGGACCTTCCGAAACAGTTTCTTGAGATCGGCGGCGTCCCGATGATTGCGGCAACGCTCCGCGTCTTCGAGGAAAGCTCCGTGATCGATGAGATTCTTCTCGTAACTTCTCCCGACTACGTCTCGTACTGTGAAAATGAGATTGTCGCAAAGTACGGTTTTTCAAAAGTGCGCGGCGTCATCACAGGCGGAAAAGAGCGTTATGACTCCGTGTGGCAGGCGCTTCTTGCCTGCGAAGGTTCCGACTATGTATTTATTCACGACGGGGCAAGACCGTTTGTTACCGGAGAGATTCTCTTAAGAACAGACGCGGCTGTCCGGAAATACAAAGCCGCCGCCGTCGCCGTTCCCTCAAAGGATACCGTCAAGATCGCCGACGAGAATGGTTTTGTGCAGGACACGCCGTCAAGAAGCCGGGTCTTCATCATGCAGACGCCGCAGGCCTTTGAGTATGATCTGATCCGGAAAGCGAACGAAATTCTGTTCCGGGACGGCGGTATGCAGGACGTAACCGACGACGCGATGATCGTCGAACGGAGCGGTCTTGCAAGGGTGAAGCTGGTGGAAGGTTCCTACTCCAACATCAAAATCACGACGCCCGAAGACCTTAAAGGGCTGGGAATTAAGGCTTGCAATTGAATATGCTCTTTGCTATAATTGGTTTCGCTGCAGAAATGCCGCGATAATACGGAGAGGTATCGAAGTGGTCATAACGAGGCGGTCTTGAAAACCGTTTGTCCGCAAGGGCGCATGGGTTCGAATCCCATCCTCTCC
>CADBRO010000101.1 GCA_902797075.1 uncultured Lachnospiraceae bacterium | reverse complement strand
TTCCCTCAGTGAATGCAGCGCTCTTTCTCCGGCCTCAATTGCTTCCCTTATTTCCGTATTTCTGTCGTACATAAGCTTCTCCTTTCCAATACAAGCCGATTCAAGACAACCCGCAATCCGCGTCACTGCTTGCGTCTGCCCCGGCCGTCTGTCTTGCAGACTGTTTGTGGTAAATTCGGTTTTCCTGAAGCTGTGGTTAAAAATAATCCGCTTCGTCTTTCCAACTGCCGGTCGGAAGACATCTCTGCGGTTCTGTGGTATAAAAAAAGACCCTTACCACAGCTTCTGCCATGATAAAAGTCTTGCGATCTCACTTGATACGGATGCCGTTTATCAGCATCGAAATGACGGTTTCAAGTCCGGCGCTTCGCCGTTCCGCTACTCCCTTTTATTGTTGGGAATATAATATCACTTTCCGGTGCAAAGTCAAGAATCCGAAGATTAAGATTGGATTAAATCTGCATCTCGGAAATAGCACATTTCAACGTATTTTTTCATCGAAATAATCATTGTTGCCGTCAATGCGAAGTGTCAGATCAGCCGGGAGCGACTTCCCGAGGCAGATGCGGACATTTTCCATATCGCTGAAATCGACAAACTCACGGGATGCCGCTTCCGATACCCCCGTTTTAATCCTTCGGCTGATCAGCCTTTCGCGAAGCAGTGCCTCGTCTGCGCGGATCAGAACGGTATAGTCCGCATACCGCCGCAAATCGCGCCAGCCATCCTCGTCGAGCAGCAGATAGTTTCCTTCCAGAAGGACAATATCGCTGTCAACGGTAATGGCGTTATCTGTCGGATTGTGGAGAAGACGATCGTAGACCGGCCAGCCGCATTTTTCCCCTGCAGCAATTTTCTTAATCCGTTCCGTCAGTCTTTTGAGGTCAAATGTGACCGGCGCGCCTTTTATCTGAACCAGTGAAATCTCTTTTCCGTCGCGAACTGCCGTATGCGTCAGCAGATCATCCTGATACCGGTGAAAGCCGTCAATTCCGATTGTCTGGATCGGTGCTGTATCCTGACACTCTCTCGAGAGCATTTCAAGATAGCTTGCAAGGGTACTTTTGCCGGCTCCCGGAGGCGCGGCAAGCATAATCAGGATCCTGCGGCCGAGACGCTTCTGCAGAGCAGTCATTGAGCGCAGGAACGGAAGAAAAATATCATTGACTGATGATTCACTGTATCGTACATGTACCGCGATTCCATTAATGCGGACTGAATAATCGTTAGGTATCATTGTTTTTTATTGCCTGGGGCGATTTGGCTGATTGAGCCACAGTTTCACCGACAGGCATACTCCTGCTGTATTTCCGGATTTTCCCTGTAAATACAGTATACTCCTTCAAAGTGCGGCATGGCTCACTTATTTTGAGTTTGCACTCAGCACTAAGGTGTGTATTTCACTTTGTCTGTCCAAACAGCCAGTCCCGTACAGCCTCAATCTTATAAGCATAATTGAAAGAAAGCATATGTGTAAGCGACTGCTGATTTCCGGAATCATCCGTGAATTCCGCGTCAAACCGGACCATATTCGCCGGCAGCCCTTCCGATATCAGAGCTTCTGCCTTTTCATTCTGATCCGTGTCTTTGCAGTTCCATTCCCCGTAAGTGTAGGCAATGCTATCCGCATCTAACATTTCCATGACTTCGCTCTGTCCGCCGAAAGCTTTATTATCGCCTGCTGACGTAATATAGAAAAACTTCTGGTCTTCCATATTTTTAAGGACTGAAATATCCCACTGGCCGGACACGTACAAAGAAGCTGCGAACAAATTCGGATACTTGCTGTTCAGATAAAGAGAAGTCATGCATCCCATCGACTGGCCGGTTGTGTAAATCCTTCCGGCATCTATACTGTACTCTTCCTGAATGGATTTGATCAGTCTTACAGCTGTTTCGATCTGATCAGAAGTATTCCAGTTGTCATCAACCACAGTTTCCGAAAATGCCGGCACAAGTACGAATGACGGATGTTTTTCCTGTTCTTCATCACTTGCCCATACGGCCGCACCATAATACTGCCCTACAATCTCTGCCGCTGATTTGCCGGATCCTGATGAGTCGGGAATAAACATAATCAGAGGGTACTCTGCTGTCTCATCATAATCGACAGGAATATAAAGGCTGTATTCCAACGCGGTTCCCGTATCAGGATCGGTAAAGGTTTCCTGTGTAAACTTTTTCCCGGCAGCATCGAGTACTTCCTGCACTTCCGGATCATTGTCCATCTGGAATCCTCCCATTCCTCCGCCGGGACCGCCGTTACCGCCGCGGCCACCCATTTTCCTGTCTCCCATTTCCGCAGCAACTGCCGATGCAGTCTGGAGAATCATTACCGCGCTTAATATAACCGCTGCAAGAGCTTTTCTTTTCATAAATACCTCCTAAAAAAAGCGCAAGTCCATTTCATCCGGACTTACGCTTAAACTATGTGTTCAGCTACACGATACTATGAAAATAATCCCTGCTTGTGTTCGTTCTGAGAAAATGATATGGAGAAAATGTGAATGTCCATCAGGTCCCGCCTTCGCTGATACACTCCCGGACCGACAGATCCACTGCTTCTCCGATAGGCATACTCCTGCTGTATTTCCGGAACTTGAGGATACCTGTGTTGCTGACTGCCGGTCTGCAATGGGATTTAACAACAATGATCTTGAAGACGCAATGCTGATAGCTTGTGCAGTCCGGGAATCCATGTCCTGCATCGTCACAAGAAACGCCGAGCATTTCAAAGGTTCCTCTGTTCCTGTGGTCACACCTGCGGATTTTGTACGGCACCTGAATAAGACAAATGACAATACTTAATCCCGTTTGATGTACGCATTCACGGTTCCGCACCATTATAGAAAAAAAATAAAAGAACCGACCTCTATAAGATCGGTCCTCTCACTCTATCCCTCGCTCAGGCGACCAGTAAAATGATCCAGAATGTCATTTTTATCTTCCCTTATCGCAGAATGGCATCGATATTTCAGCCACAATCAGTCAATATACGTCGCGTCTCCCAGACCTTCAAATTCAACGTCGAGCACTTTCATGTCCGCAAGGTCTTCGCTCACGTCAAAGTCCTCCGCCTCTTCCGGCGGGACCTCGCCGTCAAAATGGAATAAATATGAAAATGGCCCGTACTCCAGCGAAATCTCAAGAGTTTCCGTGTTATAGAAGCTGCCGCTCCGCCATCCCGCGTCAAAGAGCTCTTTACCGGTCTTGCCGACGAGCGCATCCAGTTCCTCCTGGGAAAGGAGCTGATCATTTAAGTATTCAACGGTCTTGATCTCAAGATCAGATACCAGCGCCATTTCATTTTTGTCATAATTCTCATCGAATTCAAGTTCAAAATACTTCTTTGACACGTCAGCCGGCAGATCCGCAGTAAAACGATACGGCACACCGTCGATCGTAAACACATAGATATATTTGTCATCATAGGTCGCCCGCTGCTCGCTGTATTCATCCTTCCCCTGCAGCGCAAACGCGTCGCCGAGGGTCTTGAGACTTTTGATTTCTTCCGGAATCTCTGACGCGCTTTCGGAATCGGCCGATTCTTCCGCTGCCATACTCTCAGTCATGACGGCTTCCGATGAAATAGCGTCCGTTGCCGCAAAGCAGCATACTGCGGAAAGTCCCAGTGTCAGAACGGCAATCGGAATTAAAATGGCTTTCTTTTTCATGGCTCGCTCCTTTCTTAAATAGGAAATACGCTCAGTATGCCCCTTTTCAGCGCGCTTTTACAGAGCTCTTTATAAGCCTCATCATCTTTTACACGGTTCTTCAGCCAGCGGTAAAGCGCAAGTGCCGGAATAAAACTTACAACAATGGCTAAAATCAACAGAATCATTTTGATGCCTCCTCAATGTAGTCTGTAAATATAGTATACTCCTTAGGTGTGCGACATGCATCATTCCCCTTTTTCTGTTTAAAAACCGGAACAGTGTCTACATTACTATCCTTATCAGACTCATCTTCGCTCATATTTTCGATATGATCACCTGAAGCTCGTCGCGTGACAGCTGGCTGATTCTTTCCACTGTTTCCATAGAAAGACCTTCGGAAAGCATTTTTCTTGCGAGAGCAACTCGCTCCTCCTGTCGGCCCTCTTCACGGCCCTCCTGGCGGCCCTTCTGGAAGCCGTCTTCCTGACCTTCTTCAAAGACCGTCTTCAGATGCTGTTCTTCGTTATATTCATAGAGACACATAGCAATTACC
>CADBRO010000100.1 GCA_902797075.1 uncultured Lachnospiraceae bacterium | reverse complement strand
TATTTGAGTTATAAATAACAATCAAACGGGTTCCGACTCTCAAAAATTGGTGATATTATATGAAAGACGGAACTGTTTTTGCTGAATCATTTTTAAATATCCTGTCTGAAAATCCCCTTTTTTAGAACAGCTTGTTACCGGAGGTGCCGTATGACGACAAAAAAACAACGTGCCGTATCTGTTTTACTTGCAGTGATTATGATACTCGGTCTGCTTTTCCCGACAGCGCGCAGCGCGTCGGCCGCAACCTACACGATTAACCGCACAAGCGCCACCATCGAAATCGGAAAAACGGTCACTCTGAAAATGATGTCAAACGGATCCGCCGTCAGCGGAGCCATGTGGGCGAGTGACGACACCAGCGTCGCGAAGGTTTCATCCTCAGGCGTCGTTACGGGTGTCAGCAAGGGATCCGCGACAATCACGGGCATGTACAACGGCTACTCCGTATCGGCGGTTATATCGGTCGTAAGGCCCACGTCTTCGGAGATCACGCGGTATACGATTCTGATCCTCGACAGCTCCTCCAGTATGAAGGGGATCCCGCTGGCAAGGCAGAAGGCGGCGGCGAAGCGGTTTGCGAGCACGGTTCTGAAGGCTGACGGAAAGAATTATGTGGCCGTCATCAGCCTGAATTCCGCGTCGAAAAAGATATGCGGATTCACGTCGGTTCTTTCAAAGGTAAATTCGGCCGTAAACTCCCTGACAGCTGCGGGAAATACGAACATGAAGGCTGCCTTTGATTCCGCTTATTCCCTGATGAAGACAAAGAAAGGCGGCACCAACGTCATCAAGAACATCGTCATCTGCTCTGACGGACTTCCTACAGTGGGAACGGCGAGAACAACCGGAAAGTATACTTCTGCCGCACATGCAAAGTATTACGCGAAGGCCAATGCCGTATACGTCGTGGATACGCAGATGAAAAATGCGGGATACTTCATCTACGCGCTTGGTGCTTATCACAATTCGAAGGGCAATGATCTCGTCTTCGGGAGACGGTTCATGAAGGATCTCGCGTCAAAGGATAAATATTTTACGATCGATGATCCGGATGACTACGACGATGCCTTCGACGATATCGTGGATACGATTACCGGAATCACAATCAGTACAACGGACCTGGTCCTTTACGTGGGAGAGTCGAAGACCGTATCTGCCTACAGGAACGGAAAGAAGGTATCTGCCGCCTGGTCCAGCGCAAACAGCGGCATCGCGACGGTCACAAGCGCCGGAAAGGTAACCGGAAAGAAAGCCGGAAAGACCACCGTTACCGCTACTGTGAACGGCCACAAGGTAACCTGCAATGTTACTGTCAAAAACAAGATTACGATCAAGCTGAACAAATCCCTGATCGTGCTGCAGGTGGGAGAAAAATATGTTCTGAAGGCGACGGTTACCGGTACGAGCAGCAAGGTGAAATGGTCCAGCAGCCGGCCGGGCATCGCATCCGTAAACAGTTCGGGAGTAGTCACAGGCGTCAAACCCGGCACCTGCTATGTCTACGCAAAAGTCGGGGGCAAGAGCGCCAGGTGCAAGGTGAGGGTTAAGAATTCCTCGAGACCTGCGTACGCGATCTACTTTACTTTCAGCCCTTCAAAATTCAGCAGGACTCTGGAGATGATCGATGAGTCCGGGCACAGGATCGCGACGAATGAGGGCGGCGTTATCGAGAAAAGCGCAGCCTACGTCAAGAGGAGCGGCAATTACTGGTACGTGACGCCGGCGTTTAAGGGATACAAGAACACGGTTACTTCGGCGACGGTTTACGTCTATGTCGCCTATAAGGGAAAGGTGGTCCGTGATTCCCAGACATACAGCGGACTCAACAGCTTTACAATGAGAAAAGATTCGAATGGCATCTGGAGTATCGGCGGAACCTACAATGATATCAAGAAAGACATCACCAACAGCGGCGGAAGCGTCGTCGCAAACGCCACGGCCAAACGGACAAGCAGCAATATGAAGGTCTTTACCGATCTTGCCGCGATGAAAAAATATCTGATGAAATAAGTAAATAAGGTCCGGGGTCTTCTCAAGGCCCCGGACGATTTTCCTCTTGCGCACCCGCGGCATTTTGCGCTATGATTGTCAGGTACAAAACATGTTCGGAATTCACTGAAGGGATCCGGACGTTTTTTTGTATATTGGCTGCAGGCGGCTATGGCGGAATTGGCAGACGCGTTGGATTTAGGTTCCAATATCTTCCGGATGTGCAGGTTCGAGTCCTGTTAGCCGCATCGCGCAGATTGGAGGGGCAGTGTCTGCCCGTCCGATCGCGATCCTGCCGCTCCGTTCGGAGCGGGAGTTCTCCAAATCTATTTCCAAATAAATAAGCGATTAAGGGTAATTGTATGACGAAAGAACAATACCAGTCGATCCATGTGAATGATCTTCGCGAGCTGGCGAAATCACGCGGAATCAAAAAGACTTCCGCGATGAAAAAAAGCGATCTGATTGAGGCGATGCTTGCGCTTGATACGGGCAGCGCGGAAGCTGACGCGAAAACCGAAAAAAGCGCGCCGAAAAAAGCCGGGGCCGGGAAGAAAGCGGCCGGCAGGGAAAACAGCGAGCGAAGAGCCGGAAGAGGGAGACCGAGGAAAGCGCTTTCAAAGGAGTCCGCGGAAGCTCCGGCAGCGGCTCCGGCGGAGGCTCCGGCGGAAACTCCGGCAGCGGCTCCGGTCGAGGCGCCAAAGGAGCAGCATTCTTCCGGAAGCGCTCAGCCGGTTCCGGAGGCACGTGTACACGAGACGCCGGATGAGCCGGAAGCTCTGGCACAGGGGTCTGCCGTTCATGAGAATCCGTTCAGCGGACACGGAAATACGGTCCGGGGCATCCTCGAAGTGATGCAGGACGGCTTCGGTTTCTTAAGAAGCGATAATTTCCTGCCCGGCGAGGACGATATCTATGTATCTCCCTCGCAGATCCGGCGCTTCAACCTGAAAACCGGGGACATGATCACCGGAAACAAGAGGGACAAGGCGCAGGGAGAAAAATACGGCGCGCTGCTTTATGTCTCCAAGGTCAATGATTTTCCTGCGGAGGAGGCGAGAAAGAGGTCTGTCTTTGAAAATATGACGCCGATATTCCCGAATGAGCGCATCCGCCTCGAAAGGCCCGACGGATCCCGCGCCACGAGAATCGTGGATCTTATCAGTCCCATCGGCAAGGGGCAGAGAGGTATGATTGTTTCACCTCCGAAGGCGGGCAAAACGACGCTTCTTAAGGATATCGCCAAATCGATTCTGACGGAGAATCCGGAGGCAAACCTGATCATCCTCCTGATCGATGAAAGACCGGAGGAAGTGACGGACATGAAGGAATCCGTCAGCGGCAAAAATGTCGAGATCATTTATTCTACCTTCGACGAACTGCCGGAGCATCACCGCAGGGTCTCCGAGATGGTGATCGAGCGGGCGAAGCGGCTCGTTGAGCATCACCAGGATGTGATCATTCTTCTCGACTCCATCACGAGACTTACGCGCGCTTACAATATCCTCGTTCCGCAGAGCGGAAGAACTCTTTCGGGCGGTCTTGATCCCACCGCGCTCTATATGCCGAAGCGGTTTTTCGGAGCGGCCAGGAATATGCGGGAGGGCGGCAGCCTCACGATTCTCGCGACTGCCCTTGTGGATACGGGCAGCAAGATGGACGACGTCGTTTACGAGGAGTTCAAGGGAACCGGCAATATGGAGCTGATCCTTGACCGCAAGCTGCAGGAGAGAAGGATTTTCCCGGCAATTGATATCGTCAAGTCCGGAACGCGCAGGGAGGATCTGCTGCTCAGCCCGCGGGAACTGAAAGCGGTGGACATCATGCGGAGAAAGATGAACGGTCTCAAGGCAGAGGAGGCTGTCGAGCAGATCCTGCAGGCGTTTGCGCATTTTCCGACGAACGAAATGGTCGTTAACACAATCCTCCAGAAATGGCAGGGTTGACGCGGAAACAGCCTTCGGGAGGGGACTCAAAAATACCCTTGCAAAGCGATTGGCTATATGCTAGAATGTATCTTGCTGTTTACGCGATGATTATGAAACAAACATATAAAGAGGTGAGGACAATGAAGGAAGGAATCCATCCGGCTTATTATGAGGCGACAGTGACCTGCAACTGTGGAAATACATTTACAACCGGTTCCACAAAGAAGGATATCCACGTCGAAATCTGCTCCAAATGCCATCCGTTCTATACCGGCCAGCAGAAGGCTGCTCAGGCTCGCGGACGTATTGAAGCATTTAATAAGAAATACGGAATGGCTGGCGCTGACGCGCAGTAAGAGATATGATTATTTCGGGGACGGGCTTGTCGAAAGCTCGTCCCTGTCTCTTTTTTCGGAGGGTTTATGCAGAAGAATTCAGGCATCGGCGGTCAGGCTGTCATGGAAGGCATCATGATGAGAAATGCCGACCGGTATTCTATTTCGGTCAGGAAGCCGAACGGCGAAATCGAAATCAAAACGGACGACTATAAAAGCATATGTCCATGGAAGGGAGTTTGGAAGGTGCCGCTTCTCCGCGGCGTGATTTCTTTCGTGGATTCGCTTGTGGTTGGAATGAGTTCGCTCATGTTTTCTGCGGATATCGCGGCGGAAGAGGATGAGACGGATGAGAACGGAGCTCCTGCTCCGGAGAAGACGGAAGCGGAAAAAGCCAGGGACGACAGGCTCTGGAAGGTTCTTATGACCGTGACGGTCATTATATCCATCGGCTTTTCGGTCGTTCTTTTCATGCTGCTCCCGTTCTTCCTTTCGGGCCTTATGAGAAAGGCCGGAGCGCCGGAGGTGTGGGTAAGTCTTGCCGAGGCGGTGCTGAGGCTTGTGATTTTCCTTGCATATATGCTTCTTATTTCCAGAATGAAGGATATTCAGAGGATATTTGCCTACCACGGAGCGGAGCATAAATGCATCAACTGTATCGAAAGCGGGATGGATCTCACCGTTGAAAATGTCATGAAATCCTCCCGTCAGCATAGGCGCTGCGGCACCAGTTTCCTTCTGATCGTCATTTCCATCTCCATCATCGCATTCCTGATCCTCGGGCTTTTCGGCATCAGGACCGGACTTATGCGGTTTGTCTGGAGAATTATCCTGATTCCGCTGATCGCAGGAGTCTCATACGAGATTCTCCGCTACGGCGGAAGCCATGATGGAAAATGCATTAACGCCCTGGTGAAGCCCGGACTTAAGATGCAGCTTCTTGTGACCAGGGAACCTGATGAAAAAATGTGCGAGGTCGCAATTTCGGCGATTGAAGCGGTGTTCGACTGGCGGGCATGGCAGGGAAAGCCGGGGAAGGATGCGGAAGGATGACCTGGAGAGAACTGCTAAAAAGCGGTTCGGATACGCTTAGAGAGGCAGGAATCCCGGAAGCCGAATTTGACGCGAGAAGCTTTCTTTTGACCGCTTCTTCCATGACGCTTGCCGATTACGCGCTGCGTGCGGAAGAGGAAGTGCCTAAGGACATATCCGCACGTTTCCGTTCGCTGATTTCGCGGAGGGCGGCGCGCGAGCCGCTTCAGTATATTCTGGGCAGGGCGCCGTTTTACGGGCGGGATTTCATCGTCGGGGAGGGCGTCCTTATACCCCGCTTTGACACGGAACCGCTGATCGAAGCGCTCACCGGAAGCCTTTCGGAGGGCATGAGGCTGCTGGACCTCTGTACGGGAAGCGGGTGCATCCTGCTTACGCTGCTCCTCGAGGGACCGGAGGGCATGACCGGAACGGGAGCTGACATATCCGAAAAGGCGCTGGGGTACGCCGTTCAAAATGCCGCTGCGCTGGGCGTTCCGGCACATTTTGTAAAAAGTGATCTGTTTGAAGACATCACGGGAACTTATGATATAATTACTGCGAATCCGCCCTACATACGGAGCGGCGAAATCGACGCTCTCGCGCCGGAGGTGGCGCGTTTTGAGCCGCGCCTCGCCCTCGACGGCGGGGAAGACGGTCTTTCGCTTCTTCGGAGAATCATCACGG
>CADBRO010000099.1 GCA_902797075.1 uncultured Lachnospiraceae bacterium | reverse complement strand
GGCCTTACCGTACCGTGCTACGGCTGTGATCTGTCCTGCCTGCGAGAGCAAGGAGACAGGGGACAGACCCCTGTCTCCTGACATGATTTTCATGATTACAGAATAGGCTTATAACGCAAGTTGCAGGATATAATATGCTTGCCTGGATGCGCCGTCGTCTATTTTTTCTGATAAATCTCAAAAAAGTGCCCACGAAACCAAGTTTCGCAGGCACTTTCGTATGGAATGGGTTCTTCGCCGAAAACTATATTCGACAACTTCGAAGGAGACAGGGGTCTGACCCCTGTCTCCTACTTGTCTTCTATTACTTATTCTCTTCCTGTCAGTGCCTGAATGTAGTCAACCCCGTAATAGTGGCTGCCGACGATTTTTGCGCCGCAGCGGATTGCCTTGACCACTTTTCCGACGGAGGTGTAGCGGAAACATGCTCCGTTAATCTCGGGATATTCGTCAAAGAGGTCTCCCATGGTCTCATCAAAATCATTCACGCAAAGCCAGGAAATCTTTTCTGCCCGGCAATACTCGAGCGCTTCTGCGACAGCCTTACTGTAAGCCTTTATGGATTTGACCGAGTCAATCTGATAATACATGATCTCAATACCGGTATCCTTTGCGCGGAAGGCGGCAACATCCGCTGGTCTTTCCAGGCGGAGGAGGAAATGGCTTCTGTTGAGATCATATGCATCGATTGATTCCAGGATTTGCGCAATCAGAAGATCAAACTGTGTTTCTGAAGGACGACCGATGGAAAGGACAAACTTGAGGGTGTTGCAGACGTGCAGGGAAGCTGCTTCGCATATAAAGTTTTCGAAGCTCATCGTATGCAATCTGTCCCGGTAAAGAAGATTCCGGAATCTCTCCCATGTCAAGGGGGGCTGCCCGTTTTTGCTTTCATCGATTTCATCATGCAGGCCAAGATTCCGATATGTTTCTGCATTCCAGCCGTTCACACATACAGCGATGTTATCTGAGGTTAATCTGACATCGGTCTGGAATATGCGGGATCCGCGCTCGGCAGAATAGTGGATTGCTTCCAGTGAATTTGTGTTCTTAAAACGGTTTTCCATACCGCCAAGAGCGGGAGCGGCTACAAATCTGCCAAAATCCAGATCCTCGTTGCGGCCTTCCCTGATCCGGCAGTGGTTTTTCAGGAAATACTGCAGTTCAAGGTAAACACCGCTTAGCATCTTCTGGGAAGGAGCTGCTTTTTCGTTTAGTGCTGTGCAAAACCGGTCAACAGCTTCTTTTCCGTTAAGCTCGTCTACTTCCATGAAACGCTCCGGGTGTCCGATGTTCTCTGACCAGAAGCGGAGTTTCCGGTTCCAGACAAAACCAATACTGGGGATACCAAAGGAATACGCGACGATGTTGGAATGCATCCGGCCGGCGATCACGCCGTCAAAACCGGAAATATAGCGAACCATAGTAGACGCATCCATCGGGGCAGGGAGCTTCCTGCCGTGTCCGGCTTTCTGGAGAATCCTGTCAGCTGCAATCTCGTCCAGCCGGTCGCCGTTGGTAAAAATCACCCAGTTAAAGTTCTTTTCCTCCAAGCTTTTGATGACATCCAGCCAATAGCGGGTCTGCACTTCATCCGGAATCTCAGGGTGTCCATAATCTGCAAGCAGTGTTTCTCTGGTAATACCGATACCGATGAGCTTACGTTCATCCTTAAGATTCGCAAACTCTTTCGGGAACGGTCCCTCCAATAGCTCTTTCTTGTAAGTCTCCGGGCACCAGACTGCCGGGTCGACAACTTTGCTGACACGAATATCCGGATTAGAAATGTAAACATTCCGGAGCGTGTCAATGTCATCTCTGACGCTGATTCCCTTCACACAAGGGAGATTCAGAGCCGCGATCAGGCGTGCTGAGCGGGGATCCTCCGGATCAACTGGCTCCACGCCGATAGCGCTCATGAAGACCGGCACATTGCAGCTGTTTGCTTCTTCAATGATCTCGGGGATATACAGCCAGAACTTTTCATTAAAAGTTTTGAGGATACCACCGGCAAAAATGACAGCATCTACATAGCGGACCTGGCTGATATCACGTGTTGAAATGCCATATTTAAAAATGTGTGCCTTGCGGCCGCCAAGCGCTTTCTGTATCAGATAATAATCATTTTCCGAAAGAACACTGTCACCGAGATTCAGATTTGCGGTCATCACCATCAGAATTTTAAGTGGCCTTCGGGAATCTTTTTTCTTTCCAGTAAACATAGTCTTTCGTCTTTTGCAATCCTTTACATAATCAGAATACTATTTCAGCCTTTTTACAAAATACAGGCATAAACAGAGGGACGCCACCTGGCTTCCCCTATATATGGTAGCATAAATGAATAGAATAACCTACAACATTTTTGTTACGACATTTTAACATTTTTATAACAGACAGAAGGGATAATCGTTCTGCACAAAAAGCGGGACAAGGGTCTGACCCTGTCCCGCTTTGTCCTTTTTGCAATTTGCTCTATTTTTCCGTTGCCGGAGCCGGCTCGATGATTGCGGCATCCGGTGCGTTTTTGCGTACGCTGTTAACACCGTTCAGGCAGCTCTTCATGGTTTTGTAGCCTTCGCTGACTGCGATGATCTGGCCATTTGTGGCTTTGAGCCTGAAACGATATTCGCCCTTTTTGTCCTGATACACTTCAAACTTAGGATTCTTAACTTTCTCGAATCCTTCTACAGTCTGGTCTTCCAGGCCTGCATCAGGGGCATTGTTCATAACGCTGGCGATACCCTTTTTGCAGGTGCGGAGAGATTTATAGATCTGCGAGGATGCAATAACCTGGCCGTTCGTAGCTTTAAGATTAAACTTAACGCCGGTTTTTGCTTCTTTGATTTCAAACTTTCCCATGGTGAACCTCCTTTACTGTGACATTGGAATACTTACGAACAGATGTATATATACTACTTTGTATAAATATTACAATATATACACATTAGAATTCAAGCATTATCTGATTAAAATAACAAATAAACAAAAAATAATGCATAAAAAACGAATTAGCGTGACTCTTTAGATGCGCAAGAATAGAATTCTTAGATTTTTGTATAATGGATACCTGATCATGTGGCAGTTATTTACTGCTGTATGATATACTGTAAATGAATAAATGTAATGCATGTTCGGAGGATGATATGGGGTATCGGGAACAATACAAAGCGAAGCTGGGGACGTTAGATGGTGCCCTGGCATTGGTTAAGTCCGGAGATACAATTGCAATCAGCATATTCGGGTCTGAACCAAGCAGTTTTTTAAGCAGGCTTCATGAGGTCGCTGACCGTGTCACTGGTGTATCCTACTGGTCGATGCTTCAGATGGGTCATTACCAGTTTATGTCAGATCCGTCTCTGAAAGGGAAGATCGACATCATCACGTACTTCTATAATGATGACTGCCGTAAATATCACAGTACGGGACGATACAGCTATGTGCCGATGAATCTGCATTCGTCCGGTGTTGCCACCTTGGAGATGCGAAGACCGACCGTTTTTGTGTGTTCCGTTTCTCCGATGGATGAGAATGGCAACTGCACGATTTCTTTTGATCTTGAAACTTCCCTGGAATGGATGGATCATGCAGATACGGTCATTTTTGAGGTGAATAAACAATGTCCCCGTGTTTACGGAGAAACAACGGTTTCCATCGATAAAGCTGACTACATTTATGAGGTAGACCGGCCTCTTCCTGTCATCGGTGAAATCCCGATCACAGACACAGATCGCGCTATTGCGGAAAATGTAGCTTCTCTGGTCAAAGATGGCGACTGTATCCAGCTGGGACTCGGCGGCCTTCCGAATGCGATCGGGGAAAGTCTGATGGATAAAAAGGATCTGGGAATCCATACAGAGATGATTACGACCTCCATGGGACGGATGATGAGAGCAGGCGTCGTGAACAACAGCCGGAAAAACTTTAATCCGGGAAAGGCAATCGGAGCTTTTGCTTTCGGAGACAATGATCTGTATGAGCTGATGACAGAAAATCCGCATGTAGAGATCCGCCGCGCTGCTTATGTCAATGATCCTTTCATCATTGCACAGAATGATAACCTGGTATCCATCAACACTGCGATCCAGACAGACCTGACCGGACAGATTTGTTCGGAGAGTATTGGATTCAGGCAGTTTTCAGGCACAGGCGGAGCAATGGATTTCGCGTTCGGAGCCTATCATTCAAAAGGCGGCCGGGGTATTGTTGCGTTTGCTTCGACGGCGGGCAAAGGCACTGTATCCAAGATACAGCCGGTTCTCAGTCCCGGTTCTGCTGTTTCCATTCCGAGGAACCTGGCAGATTATGTGGTGACAGAATACGGAATCGCGAAGCTCCGCGGAAGATCGGTCAGGCAGAGAGTGGATGCCCTGATCTCCATCGCACATCCGGATTTCAGGGAAGAGCTAAGAAGAGAAGCAGACAAAATGATGTTGT
>CADBRO010000098.1 GCA_902797075.1 uncultured Lachnospiraceae bacterium | reverse complement strand
CGGTTCGGTTACCAGATCCCGAACATCATTTTCTGGAACGTGGCGTCCCGCCATGATGTCTTCCATGCGGATAGAACCCGCGTGGGCGTGCAGCTGGTATCCGGCCAGTCCGCAGCTGTGTTCCGTCAGGTTATGCAGTGCGTCGGACTGAACCCGGTGGAGGCGATGGAAAGGATCATAGGCTCCGACAGATACGCGGCTATTACGGTAGCCTGAGAGCCAGTCTCCGCATAATCATTGCTGAGAACGCACTCTGAGGATAATCATCGTTACATTGCGGCTCCGTATTATGGTGATATTTCACCAAGCGGAGTCGCTTGTTTGTTTGTCGGCCTTCTGCAAGGCTTCCTGGTGCAAGAGCTGACAAAACGTCAGCCCTTACATGCACTCCCAGAAGGGTTGAGTTTCAACGCTCGGCGGTCAACCATTATCGCCTGCTTAGCCTTTAAGGACTGAATTCAGATGTGAAAAACAGTACATTGGATGTATGGAATGAACAGTTTTTGCTATACTACAGGTACCTGAAATTGATTTGTACGTAAGTGTCCGTAAAGGAGCATTTGAAATGCTGAACTCACAGCTGATTGGTGCGGTGATGATCGACTGGGAAAAGATCGGCCGTGACAGCTATCTGCGCGATATTCCGGCGATCAGCGGTGTCGAGCACATTGACTTCACGCATCCCGTCACTTTCTTCGTCGGTGAAAATGGCAGTGGGAAATCCACGCTGCTGGAAGCGATTGCCGTAGCATATGGTTTCAATCCGGAGGGCGGAACCAGAAACTACAACTTTTCGACCTATGATTCGCATTCCGAACTCTGTGATGCGGTCCGCCTGTCGCGGGGGTTCCGCCGCGCATCGTATGGATACTTCCTGCGGGCGGAGAGCTTCTATAACGTAGCGACGAAGGAAGAGGAATACAGCAGGGAACCGGGCGGGAGACCGCAACATTTTCATGAGAAATCCCATGGAGAGAGTTTTCTTGCGCTTGTACAGAATAACTTCCGGGGAAATGGGCTCTACCTGCTGGATGAACCTGAAGCCGCACTTTCACCTCAGCGGCAGCTGACGCTGTTGATGGAAATTGACCGGTGCGTGAAAGAAGGAGCGCAGTTTATGATCGTTACGCATTCGCCGATTCTTTTGGGACTTCCCGGCGCGGAGATCCTGAGCTTTGACGACGGCCCGATTCATCCGTGCGCATATGAGGAGACGGACAGCTATCAGGTCACATCCATGTTCATCAACAACAGGGAGCAGATACTGCACCGTCTGCTTAATGAGTGAGAGGTTCACACGATGCAGGAAACTCGGACAGAGACTATAGCTTAGATGCGGGAGAGACGATAGAAGTTGAAAATTATGGTCAGCGCCTGTTTAACAGGTGAGAATTGTAAATATAATGGTGGCAACAACCGGAATGAGAAGGTCCTGCAGCTGATAGCGAACAATGAAGTGATCACCATCTGCCCGGAGCAGATGGGCGGCCTGCCGACGCCGCGGGTTCCCTCGGAAATCAGGAACGGAATCGTCACCGCCAAGGACGGTCGAAATGTGGATGCGGAATTCCGTGCAGGAGCGGCAAAAAGCCTTGAAACCGCCATTTGCGAGAAGCCGGATCTTATCGTGCTTCAATCCAGAAGCCCCAGCTGCGGCGTAAAACAGCGGTATGACGGTACATTTACCGGAACACTGGTGGACGGAGCCGGCGTAACCGCTCAGCTTCTGATTGAAAATGGTTTTCGGTGCGTGGACGTTGAGGATCTGGCCGGAATCCATAATGACGTCATAATACGGAAGCTGCGTGCCGAAGAAACCGATTTTCTGAAAGATTTTCTTTATGAGGCGATCTTTATTCCGGAGGGGGAGGAGCCGCCGGACAAATCTATTATTTATAAGCCGGAGCTTTCATTGTACTTTGACGGCTTTGGCAGCGGCGCGGCGGATCATTGTCTCGTGGCGGAAGCAGACGGTAAAGTTGTCGGCGCAGTCTGGACACGGATCATGAATGATTACGGACATGTAGACGACGAAACCCCATCATTTGCGATATCGCTGTATAAAGAATACCGCGGGAAGGG
>CADBRO010000097.1 GCA_902797075.1 uncultured Lachnospiraceae bacterium | reverse complement strand
GGTTCTCGCTGAAATAGTTAATTGCTTCTTCACCGTACATGTCGGAGCTGATGGTAGCCTGCATGTAAGCTACGGTATCGTCCGCAGACGATTCGCCCATAACGGCAGCGAAGCGGATTTAACGCGTCCGCTTTACCACGTTAGTTAAATATAACATATTATAATATAAAATGACTAACCAAAGAATTCAAGCGTTTCGAAGATTAAGTAAAATGCGGACAAATAGACGGCCGGGGATCCCGGACAGACTATGGAAAGGATCATGGAAAGAGCAGAGGGAAGGACTTAGGAGGAAGGATGCGGGCTGCCCTGAAAAAATTACACAAAGCTGTTGAAAATGCACTACCGCTTAAAAATATTACACAAACCGTAAAAAAATTTACAAGTGTTCGCTCATCGACCTTTATATAATGCACACATAAGGAGATCTAACGACAGATTTCAGAAAACAGAAATTGGAGGCAGGGTATGAAAAGTGCAAAACTGTTCAGCGACATTCATTTTCCGGTAGGAAAAATCGATGACAAGATGTATTCCTCATTCACAGAGCATCTCGGACGCAGCATTTACTCAGGTATTTATGAACCGGGCCATCCGGAAGCGGACGACAAGGGATACAGAAAAGATGTTGCGGCGCTTGTAAAGGAACTCGGCGTTCCGGTCATCCGTTATCCCGGCGGAAACTTCGTATCCTGCTATGACTGGCACGACGGAATCGGCCCGAAGGAAAACAGGCCGAAGAGACTGGATTACGCGTGGGCTACGATTGAGACCAACGAATTCGGTATCGACGAGTTCTGCCAGTGGGCGGAAAGAGTCGGAGTCGAGCCGATGATCGCAGTTAACCTCGGCACCGGAAACATCAAGGACGCCGGCGACCTGGTAGAATACTGCAACTTCCCGGGCGGAACCTACTGGAGTGATCTCCGCGCGAAGAACGGACATCCGGAACCGTACAATGTCAAGTACTGGTGCCTCGGAAATGAGATGGAAGGAAGCTGGCAGGCAGGCCATCTCTCAGCTGAGGATTATACAAAGAAAGCTCTCGAAGCGGCAAAGATCATGCGCTGGGTTGATCCCTCGATCAAACTGGTCGCCTGCGGCAGCAGCTATGAGATGCTTCCGACCTATATGGAATGGGACCGCGTCATGATGTCCGAGCTCTGGGATCAGGTCGATTACCTCTCGACACATAACTACACGATGAACGCAGGCCAGGGAACGACGAATTTCATCGCTGCCTACAAGCAGCTCGACGATCACATCAAAAACAGCGCGAAGGTTCTTGAGTACGTCAAGGCGAAGAACCATTTTACAAAGGATATCAAGATCTGCCTCGACGAGTGGAACGTCTGGAATTTCCAGGACATCAAGCTGGATTCGCTCGACGATCTTGCCGGACTTACGACCTTCGAGATGACATCCGCCGAGAAATGGGAAATCGCTCCGAGCATCCTGCAGGAGAAGTATTCCCTGCTTGACGCGGTTGTCGTGGGCGGCCTTGGAATCACGCTTCTCAACAACGCGGACAGCGTCGAGATCGCCTGCCTTGCCCAGCTGATCAACGTAATCGCTCCGATTACCACGATCCGCGGCGGCGGCGTCTTCCGCCAGGCGATCTATCATCCGTTCCACATGCTCAGCAAATACGGACACGGAACGACGATGAAGGCAGTCACGGACGCAGAGACATACAGCTGCGATTTCGGCGAGCTTCCGATCGTGGAATCAGCCGTCGTATACAACGAAGAGGCAAAGGAAGTCAGAATTTTCGCGCTCAATACATGCCAGGACGACAGCACGGAGCTCGAGCTTGACCTGCACGGATACGGCGACCTCAAGGTGAAAAAGCATCTCGTTCTTGACGGAGACAATCTGGAAGCGAGAAACACCTTTGAAGAGCAGGAAAATGTAACGATGCGCGAAGCAGACGTTCCGGAAGGAAACAAGGTAGTGCTTCCGAAGCTCTCATGGAATGTAATTATTCTCGGATAAAGGAAAGAAGAAATGGGTGACGTGATTTTAAAAGCTGACCGGATTGTAAAGCATTTCGGGCAGACACACGCGCTGAACGGTATAACGGTAGATATCAGGAGAGGCGAGATCATCGGACTCATCGGCGAAAACGGCTCCGGCAAATCCACCTTCTCCTCGATCATCTCCGGCGTTTATCCGCCGACATCGGGCAGTATGACCTACAAGGGAGAAACCTGGAAACCGACGGATACGAATAATGCCCAGAAGCACGGCATCAGCATGGTTACACAGGAGATGGGAACGCTTCCCGGAATCCGTGTCGCCGACAATATCTTCCTCGGAAGAGAGGATTTGTTCACGCATCACGGCCTGGTGAACCGCAAGGAGATGTACGCGGCGGCAAAGGAAGCGATGGCCAGGGTCGGCATCGAGGATATCGATCCCGCGGCCCCGATCGCGAAATATTCGCTTGAGGACCGGAAGCTGATCGAGGTCGTCCGTGCGATCTATAACAATCCGGATATCTTTATTGTCGACGAGACGACGACAGCGCTTTCCCAGAAGGGCCGTGATATTATCTACAGCCTGATGCGGAAATTCCGCGACGAGAACAAGGCGGTCATTTTCATTTCCCATGACCTCGAAGAGATCATGGACGTCTGCTCCAGCCTGATCGTTCTTCGCGACGGGGACTTTATCCAGCAGCTGGACAAGTCCGAATTTGAGGAAAATAAAATCAAGATGCTGATGGTAGGCCGCGAGCTTTCAGGAAGCTATTACCGCGACGATTATGACGGAAGCCATGGATCGGAAGTGGTTCTGAAGGCGGAAAAAGTATACCTCAGCAGCACGCTTACGAATATTTCCCTGGAACTGCACAAGGGCGAGATCCTCGGCATCGGGGGACTTACGGACTGCGGAATGCATGAGCTCGGCAAGGTGCTCTTCGGCATCACAAAGCCGATGCTCGGCAAGGTTTCCTTCGGGGACGGAAAAGAAGTAAAAAGCCCGAAGGATGCGATCCGGAGGAAGGTCGGTTATGTATCGAAGAACCGCGATCAGGAAGCTCTGATCCTTTCGGCAAGCATCATGGACAATATCGTTCTTCCGTCGATGCCGCTTCTGGCAAAGGGAGGACTGATCTTCCGGGGAGCCGAAAAGAAACTGACTTCGGGACAGGTTTCGAACATGAGCATCAAGTGCCGTGAAATCGGCCAGGATGTCCGCGATCTTTCCGGCGGAAACAAGCAGAAGGTCGTTTTCGGAAAATGGCTCGGAAACAATTCGGAGATTTTCATTCTTGACTGCCCGACCCGAGGCATCGATATCGGCGTCAAGGCATTTATGTACCAGCTGATGTACAGGCTGAAGCAGGAAGGCAAGTCGATCATCATGATCTCGGAGGAGCTTCCGGAGCTGATCGGTATGAGCGACAGAATCCTGATTATGAAGGACGGGAAGATTATGAAAGAGTTTGAGAGGTCCGAGAACCTTTCGGAGTCTTCCCTGATCAAGGAAATGGTATAAGGGGGCGGAGACATGGAGACAAAAAAGAATCAGGGTCAGACATCGACCCTAAGTACCGTCCTTAACAAAATCATACCGTTCCTCGGACTTGTGGTCATGATCTTCGTGTTCCAGGCATTCGGACACGGAAAGCTTCTTACGCAGGGAAATCTGAAGAGTATCCTTAATCAGTCCGTATATGTAGCGATCATGGCGTTCGGCGCGATCTTCGTATATTCACACGGCGGCATGGATCTGTCCTACGGCAGCGTTATCGGTTTCTCCGTACTTTGCGCGATCCTTACGGGAAGAGCCGGAGCTCCGCTTCCGGTAATCATTCTCGTCAATATCGTATCGGCGCTTGCGTGGTTTGTGCTGAACGGTCTGGTTTCCGTATACCTTAAGGTATCTCCGTTTATCGTATCGCTCTGCATCATGTATATGTGCCGGGGTATTCTTAACACGGTGTGCGCGAAAGAGAAATACTCGGTTCCGGTCTACATCTACAATTACGATAACTGGACCGTCAAGATGGTTGTTCTGATCGTTACTTTTATCGTCTGCTATCTGCTCTTTGAGAAGACCTGGATCGGCAAGGCCAATAAGGCCATCGGCGGAAACCCGCTCGCGGCTCAGCAGGCAGGCGTAAATGTTGAGAAGACCAGAATGATCGCTTATATCATCAGCGGAATCACAGTCGGTATCGGCGGCTTCATCCTGATGTGCAGGGCGGGCTCGGTTGCGACGTCAACCGGACAGGGACTCGAGATGAATGTCATCACCGCGCTCGTGCTCGGCGGCGTACCGCTTTCGGGCGGTTCGAGGGCGAAGATGATCGGAGCCCTCGTCGGCAGTATATCCGTTATCCTTCTCCGGAACGGACTTATTATTCTCGGGGTCAATGAACGTGTCATTGAGGGCATTCAGGGCATCGTTCTTTTAGTCATTGTTTTCCTGACGTACGTCAAGAACAAGGACGGAATATGGCAGTGATCCAAAAACAGCAGCATTATCAAAAAGGAGGAAAGAAAAACATGAAACGTATGGGAAAGAAGCTCGTTGCTCTTGCTCTCACTCTCGTTATGGCAATGTCCATGCTTTCGCTGACAGCATTTGCCGAAGATGAGACAACAAAGGAAGTCTGGGGCGGCCAGACAGGCGAAGTCTGCGGCGATGAAAACGGCG
>CADBRO010000096.1 GCA_902797075.1 uncultured Lachnospiraceae bacterium | reverse complement strand
TCGGATTTCATCAGCCTTATCAGAGACAATCCACCCGACGAGCGCGATATGCCGCTCACGGTGATCATTTCGAAAAATGTCACCGATGATCTGGCGGAAGCAGCCCGCGAAGTTTCAGAGACGGGCGCCGGCTGCGTGCTCGTCGTGCCGAAGGAACGGTTCTCGGATTTCATTCCGAAAAGCTCGGGCAGTCTCCGGGTGATCGTAAGGGAGGTGCTGGGATGAGAAGAACTTCCGAAACGGTCTTTACGCTGCTCACAGACATCATCGAGGCAGTATTCCCGGCGATGATGCTCGGCTTTATACTCCCCGTTGTTTATCTTTCCTCCGACGGAAGGGCGGACTCATTTATGCTGCCGCTTTATCTTGCGGGCTTTATTCTGGTGCTTCCGGCCGGCGTCGGAAAGCATTTTCTCCGCAAGGTGAAAAACTTCGGCACGTGGCTTCTGATTTCCGCTGCGCTGATCGCCGGTTCATACCTGCTCGCGGTCCTTATCGCGAAGGCGCTTCCGTTCGGCTCCGTCTACGCGGCGGCTCAGGCAGCGAGTATGAACGACGAGAATCTCAATGTCTTTACGGTTTCGCCGAAAATTTTAAGCGTCGCTATAGCCGTGGAAGCTGCGGTGATCCTTTTTGATTATTATCTCGTCAGGATGGAGGAGGCGTCGCGCATCCGCGCCGCCCGGGAAAATGACCTGGGCTGGACGAGCCGGACATTTATATTTGACACGCCTTCTCCGGCGGGACTCCTCTGGTTCCTCGTCGTCTATGTCTTGGCGCTTCTTTTTACCTGCAAAACGCTCGCGGACATCGCCGCGGCAGCGCTTATCGTGTACGCCGTCATGCTGCTTTTCTACCGGTATGCCGCGGACACGGCCCATTACTTAAGACGGCTTGATTACATTTCCAGCATGCCCGGAAGAAGAATCCGGAAGATTGGAGCGGTTCTTACAATTACGATCCTTATTGCCGCGGCTGTTTTCGCGTTCATAGCCGGCGGACTGTCTTCGCGGGCGCGAATGTACGGCGATCTGCGCCATTTTAAAGGAACAGGAATCATTACGCAGGAGGATATGGAACAGCTTCAGCAGTCGATGCCGGAGAATCTGTTTGTCCCGCCCGACGAAATCCAGCCAACCGAAGAGTGGAAATACGCGTGGGTTTTCCAGGCGGTCTCCTATGCGGTTTTAGCGCTCTGCGCGTTTTTCGGAATCCGGGCGGTGATCCGGATGCTCCGCGGTATATTCGACGAGTTCAGGGATGCGGAGGATGAGAACGGCGACATTTCAATCACGCTTGAAAATGGCGACCTTGCCGAGCGTCTCACGAAAAGAAAAGCGGAGAGATACGCGGACTCGCCGCGGGAGCGGATCCGGAGGGAATACCGGCGGGCGATCCGAAAGGCGAGAAAGGAGCTGCCGCACGCGTCGGAGACGCCGACTGAGATCGAGATTGAGGCGGGACTTGCTGACAACGCGGCTATGCAGGATCTCCATGTGAGGTATGAGGAAGCGCGGTACGGCCGCGGAGTGTGACATTTTCATGTTACAGAGGGTCTTATTATATAGTTAGAGAACCAAAAGTCCGGACACGGTCCGGAAACAATCAGTTGCATGCGGAATCTGTATATCGGTAGGAGGTAAAGAAAATGAACGGAACATGGAAGCTCGCTTTTTTACCGCTTCTCGCCGCCGGAGTTCTTGCAGCCGGGGCGCACGCAGCATTTGCCGAACCGGATACGATCACGGTCGGGCAGAAAATCAACTACAGACAGGAGTGGGATGAAAATCTCGGGAAGTCACTCTGTGAATTCAAATATCCCGAGCTCCTCCTTTCGGAAGAGGACGAGAGCTGGTATCCGGCGCTTGCGGCAGCGCTCGATCAGCGCAACAAGGAAGAAGTGTCCGCGCTCGATACGACATTTAATGAGTATCTGAATGACGCGAAGGAAATGGCGGTGGAGAATCCGGATTATTTTATGACGTTCTCCGACGACCGGTATTACTGGGTCCAGCGGTCCGATGAAGCGGCGCTCAGTTTCGTCGAGACGTTTTCTGCCTACACGGGAGGCGTGCACGGATGGTCCGGCTACAAGAGCTTTAATTATGATCCGCTGAGCGGAAAGACGCTTATGTTTTCGGACGTCGTAAACGACGAAGAGGAATTCCGGGCGCTCATGAAAGAAGCGCTTAACGATAAGTATCCCGACATGGACTGGTACATGGGACAGGATAAGCTGGACAACGGAAGCTTTGAAAACGGCGACTTTGTCTGGACGGTCGGCAATGCCGGTGTGACGGTCTGGTTCAGCAATTACGATATTGCAAGCTACGCGGCCGGACTCCAGGATGTCCTGATCCCGTATGAAGAGCATGACGGTCTGTTCAATCCGAAATATACGGACGCGCAGGACAACTACGCATACGGCTATCCCAAATGGGTAACCGCTTCGATCGACGCGGACGGCGACGGAGTGATGGACGAGGTCAGCTACTACGGGGAATACTCGGGCGAATACGCCTACAGCGGCCTCAGCGTCGTCGTGAACGGCGTGACGACGACCATCGACACCTGGTGCTATGAATTTGAAGGGTCGTTCGTGGTTTCGGACGGGAGGACGTACCTCTATCTCTGGTCAACTACGGACAATGACTACGCGCTGCTTGACGTCTTCGATCTTTCATCCGGCACTGCGGTGCATGTGTCGAATAATGGTTGCGGAAGGCATTTCGTGCGCGGCGCGGATGAAGAGACCTGGATGACATACCAGTTTACCGATCCGTCGGATTTCATCCTGGATGTAAGGACGGATATGCTTAGTACGATTTCTGCGAGCAGACATTACCGCACCGGTGCTGACGGATCTCCGGAGCCGGTCGGGGAATTTTTCGAGTTTGGCTGGCCGCTTACGATCACGGTGAAGCAGGACTTTGAGACGTCATTTGTCGATGAAAATGGCGCCGACCTCGGAACGGGCACCGTTCCTGCAGGAACAGAGCTTACACTTATAAGGACGGACAATGAAAGCTGGACGGACGTGCGCCTTTCCGACGGCCGGATCGCGAGGATTTACGTGATACAGGATACCTGGCCGCGGACCGTGGACGGGAAGGCCATCGACGACCTGTTTGACGGGCTGCTGTTCGCGGGGTGATAAAGGCGAATCCGGCGTCGGATGACGCTGCGGACAGAGATATTTTGGCAGACGTAAGGACCGCATTTTCGAACGGATGATTATCCCGTCAGGATTGATAAACAGTCCCCGTTTCGGGTAGAATCTAACTCAGATAACCGGGTAATCCGCAGGCAGTAAAGCCGATGGAAGTGTACCTTTTATACAGATAAAACGATAGTCTTCCGGCAGAATCCGGATAAAGGAGGCCGTCAGGAAATGTCACAAAAGGTGTTTGAATTAAATGAAACAACACTTGCCATTATCGGTGAAATCGGCGGATTTATGCCGGGCGGCTTCTTCATCTACAGAGCGGAGGCGCCGGAGGATTTGCTGTATGCAAACAAATCCCTGATTAATATTTACGGATGCCGGGATCTCGATGAATTCAAGGAGTTAACCGGCTATACTTTTAAGGGAATGGTGCATCCGGACGACTACGACGGGATTTCAGCGTCGATCAATCATCAGATTGATGAGAGTGAAGACCAGATGGACTATGCGGAGTACCGCATCATCCGGAAAGACGGAACTGTTCGGTGGGTCGACGATTACGGGCATTATACAGAGACAAAGAACTACGGCGGAATTTACGTCGTATTTGTATCCGACATCACCGAAAAACGGGAAGCGCGGGAAGAGGGAACCGCTGTGCGGGATGCCGTCATTTCCACGCTTACGAATACCTATAATACCGTGTGGCTGATCAACGACGTGGTGACGGAAAAATGTTCCCTCTATCACACGGATATGGATCAGGTGCATACGGAAGCGATTCGGAACGCGCTCAGCCACGCGCGCTATACCGACACGAAGACGGAGTACGTCGCCACAATGGTCGCGCCGGAGGATCAGGAGCGGATGCAGGAGCAGATCGGTCTTCCGTATATCCTGAAGCAGTTCGAGACGAAGGAACAGTTTTCTGTCACTTTTATCCGCGCGCTTGAGACCGGTCCGCGCCATTACCGGATCGACTTCGGCAAAGTCCATATGCCGGGCGGTAAAACCGGCGTCATGATGGGCTTTAAGGATGTCGATGAATCTGTCCACCGGTATGAGGAGACCCAGAGGGCTCTTATCGAGGGAAAGAAGGCGGAGGAAGAAAACCGGCGCCTGATACAGGAAATACAGTCTGCAGCGAAGCTGGCCGAGCTCATGGGATCGGTTTCTTCGCTTCTTACCAATATGCCGGCCATGAGCTTTTCCAAGGATATGGAAACCGGCGTTTATCTCGCGTGCAATCAGGCATTCGCGGAATATGCGGGAAAAGCTTCGCCCCAGGAAGTGGTCGGCCTTACGGATTATGAGATTTTCGACGCCGAGACGGCAGCTCACTTCGTGGAAGACGATAAAAAAGCGATGGAAATGGACGGCGCGTACGTCTTTTTCGAGGATGTGCCGGATGCGGCCGGAACGGTTATACGGAATCTCCAGACAACAAAACTGAAGTTCATGGAAGCCGACGGGCGGCGGTGTCTCCTCGGCATGTGCGTTGACGTCACGGAGATGACGAGAATCAAGACTGCGGAAGCCGCAAGCATCGCAAAGCAGCAGGAGCTGGAGGAGAAGCTGGCCCTGCAGGAGCAGATCCTTGAGCAGGAACGGAGGCAGAAGGAACTGGACAGCATGATTACGGCGATGGCGTCCGATTACCGGAGCGTATATCATGTTGACGTCGACGCGGACGATGCAGTCTGTTACCGTCCGGATCCGAATGATCCGAACCAGACCCCGGTCGGCGTGCATTTCCCGTTTTATTCCAGATTCAGGGAATACGGCGAGCAGTGCGTGGATGAGGAATTCAGGGAAGGCTTTTTCAGGTTTATAAATCCGGACAATATCCGCTCAGTTCTCGCAAATGAAAACATCATGGCATACCGTTATCTGGCAAGGCGGAACGGTGTGGAATACTATGAAATGCTCCGCATGGCCGGCGTCCGTCATCCGGGTGAGCGCGACGATCATATCGTTCACGCTGTCGGACTCGGGTTCACCGTGATCGATGCCGAGATGCGCGAGACGATGGCGAGAAACCATGAGCTGGCTGCGGCTCTGGCGGCGGCTGAGGACGCGAACAAGGCAAAGACGGTGTTCCTCTCCAACATGAGCCACGAGATCCGGACGCCGATGAACGCGATCATCGGTCTTGACAATATCGCGCTTGCTGACAGCACGATCTCCGATTCGACAAGAGAACACCTGGAAAAAATCGGAACGTCGGCGCATCATCTTCTCGGAATTATCAATGATATTCTGGATATGTCCCGCATCGAGTCCGGACGGATGGTCATACGAAGCGAGGAGTTCTCCTTCGCGAGAGCGCTTGAGCAGGTCAATACCATCATCAGCGGGCAGTGCAGGGACAAAGGCCTGACATACGACTGCCGCGTCAGGGGAAAGGTCGAGGATTACTATATCGGAGACGATATGAAGCTCCGGCAGGTCATGATCAATCTCCTCGGCAACGCGGTGAAATTTACTCCCGAAGGCGGAAGCGTGACATTTCTTGTTGAGTCAGTCGCGCAGATGGATGGAAAATCGACGCTGAGGTTTACCGTGACGGATACGGGTATCGGCATGAGCCGGGAGTACCTCCCGAAGCTGTTCGACGCATTTACACAGGAAGACTCCTCTTCGACGAGCAGGTACGGAAGCACAGGGCTCGGAATGCCGATCACGAAGAGCATCGTAGAGCTGATGAACGGGAATATTTCGGTCGAAAGCGAAAAGGGCAAGGGGACTACCTTCGTCGTTACGGTTACGCTTCTTGACTCCGACCGGAAGGCGGATCTTGAAGAAGAGGGAATGCTGCATCCCCATGAAATGTGCGTTCTTGTCATCGACGACGATCCGATCGCCTGCGAACACGCGCAGATTATTCTGGGTCAGGTCGGCATTTCCTGTGAGAAGGCTCTGTCCGGAGAGGAAGGACTGGATATGGTCCGGCTCCGTCATGCAAGAAGAGAGCCGTACAATCTGATTCTTGTCGACTGGAAAATGCCGGACGTGGATGGCATAGAGACGACCCGGCGGATTCGGGCTGAGGTGGGACATGAGACGCCCGTTATCATTCTGACTTCCTACAGCTGGGACGATGTCGCAGAGGAGGCGACGGACGCCGGCGTGGATACATTTGTCGCAAAACCCCTGTTTGCGGGAACCGTGCTTGACGAATTCAGGGAGGCATTTAAGCGGAAGAATGCGAAGCTTGTAAAAGAGACCGCAGATCTTACCGGAAAGCGGATTCTGCTTGCCGAGGATGTTCAGGTAAATGCCGAGATTATTATGATGATCCTTGAAATGCGGGAGATG
>CADBRO010000095.1 GCA_902797075.1 uncultured Lachnospiraceae bacterium | reverse complement strand
TGCATGCACAGATTCCAGGTCTGCATGCGCCGGCTCCCCTGAAGCATCTTCCCAGAGCATCAGCTCTCCCTGCACTGCGCCGGCGGATCAGACAATCAGCATCACCCTCACCTCTCCGGACGGAGAAAGTTTATGCCTTGAAAATGGCGTCCGCACCCGCGTGCCGAACCCGAAACTCTGGTGGCCGAACGGACTGGGTGACCAGCCTCTTTACACATTGAAGGTCACCGTCTGCGCGGAAAATAATCACGCCGGAACTGATCGTGCCGGAACTGATCGCGCGGAAAATGATCTCGCCGGAACTGATCGCGCCGGAACTGATTGCGCGGAAAATGATCTCACCGGAACTGACACAGATGAACGGATTCTCCGGATCGGTCTCCGGGATGCCTCTGTTCTTCAAAGAAAGGATGAATGGGGCGAGTGCTTCGCGGCAATCGTAAACGGCCGGCCCTTCTTCTCCATGGGCGCGGATTACATCCCCGAGGACAATATCCTCTCGAGGAGAAGCCGCGAGCGGACCAGGAAGCTTCTTGCCTCCTGCAAAGACGCCAACTTCAATGTAATCCGGGTCTGGGGCGGCGGCTACTATCCCGACGACGACTTTTTCGATCTGTGCGATGAAATGGGTTTCCTCGTCTGGCAGGACCTGATGTTTGCCTGCTCCAATTACCGCCTGACAGACGCATTTGTAAAAAGCATCACGGAGGAAATCCGGCAGAACGCAAGGCGTCTGCGCCACCACGCAAGCCTCCTCCTGTGGTGCGGCAACAATGAAATGGAGCAGTTCGCGCTGGAGCGCGGCTATGAGGGGAACGACGAAACCGCAGCGGACTACCTGATCCAGAATGAATATATCATTCCCGAAATCCTGAAGGAGGAAGATCCGGACCGTTTCTACTGGCCCTCCTCCCCCTCTTCCGGCGGGAAGTTCGTCGATCCGAGAGATCCGGACCGGGGCGATGTGCATTACTGGGAGGTCTGGCACGGCGGCGTGCCCTTCACAGGCTACCGTGAGTTTTATTTCCGGTATCTGTCTGAATTCGGGTTCCAGTCATTTCCGTGCATGGAGACAATCCGCTCATTTACGCTGCCGGAAGACCGGAATATCTTCTCCTACGTGATGGAAATGCATCAGCGCAACAGCGGAGCCAACGGAAAGATTCTGCAGTATCTGTCTCAGAATTATCTGTATCCGACGGATTTCGACACGCTGATCTATGCGTCGCAGCTTCTTCAGGCGGATGCAATCCGCTACGGCGTAGAGCATCTGCGGAGAAACCGCGGAGGAAACCGCTGCATGGGCGCCGTCTATTGGCAGCTGAATGATATCTGGCCGGTCGCGTCCTGGGCATCCGTGGACTACTTCGGCCGCTGGAAAGCGCTGCATTACAGCGCGAAGCGCTTCTTCGCCCCTGTGCTCTTAAGCTGCGAGGAGGAAAGCCTTCCGTCCATGGGCAGAACCTGCATCAGCGAACCGGAGAAGATCGATTTCAAGGCGCGTCTTTCGATAAGCAATGAAACCTGGGACACGGCAGAAGACACCGTTATCTGGGAAATACGTGATCCGGATGGAAATGTTTTCCGGAGCGGAAGCTTCGATGCGCGGACGGAGCCATTTTCAGCGGAATACTTCCCCGAAATTGATCTTACAGGTATTGATCCTGCAAGGCACCACCTGGCTTATCATCTGGAAAATGGCGATTCTTCGGGAAGCGTGCTCTTCATTGCGCCGAAGCATTACCGGTTTGCGGATCCGAAGCTTTCCGTGTCCGTAAGCGCGGATGGGAGCTCGCTCACTGTGACGGCGGCGGCATACGCCCGCTCTGTGGAAATCCGCTCAGAGGACGCGGACCTGCTGCTCGAGGATAATTATTTTGACATAGAGCCCGGGACCAGGGTCCTGAAGATTCTAAGCGGAAAAGCTTCGGGCGTGACGGTACGGAGCGTATATGATATAAAGTGACACAATGGCGCGATTTCACGGCATAGTGTAGAAGCTTCTACCATGCTGGAACTCGATTTTTTGATTCCAGCGTGGTCGTTTCGTCATGCTGAAACTTGATTCTTTGATTTCAGCATGGTTGTTTCGTCATGCTATAACTTGATTTTTTGATTTCAGCATGGTTGTTTCGTCATGCTGAAACTCGATTTTTTGATTCCAGCATGGTTGTTTCGTCATGCTATAACTTGATTCTTTGATTCCAGCATGGTCGTTTCGTCATGCCACAATAAAGATTGCGGGAAGAGGCATGATACAATTCGAAGATATCTTTGTATCATCGAGAAGCGCGTACCAGGAACCCAGATGAAAAAAATCAAAGACCGCGTTTAAAAAAGGATTTACGAAAAAACTGCTTGATACGGAAAGATTTATGAAAAACAGCTGCGTTTACGGGAGGACTTATGAGAAAATATCAGCTTGATACAGAAGAAAACCGGGCATTTATGAAAAGCCTTTCAGATGGGCTGCTCCGCTTCGGGCACCGCTTCCCGTCGCCGGAAGGTTCTTCTTACTATCTGGGCGACGACGGCACCCCGTGGACCGACCGGAACCGGGAAACCTGGATCACCTGCCGAATGGCACACGTATACAGCATCGGCGCGATGCTGAGGCATGACGGAAGCAAAGCTCTCGTCAAAGCGGCCATTTCAGGAATCACCGGCGAGCTTAAAGATAATGAGCACGGCGGCTGGTACCCGGGACGGACTCCGGACGGAAATATTCTCCCGGACAAGCAGTGTTACGCCCATGCATTTGTGATTCTCGCCGCGTCTTCTGCGTATCTTGCGGGACTTCCCGGAGCCGGGGATCTGCTTGCCGACGCGCTTGAAACCTATGACCGTTTCTTCTGGAACGAAGAGGAAGGCCTCGCCTGCGACACATGGAATACTGAATTCACAGTGCTTGACGATTACCGGGGACTCAATGCGAACATGCACACGGTTGAGGCATTTCTCGCGGTTGCGGACGCTCTTGGCGACGACAGGTACCAAGTCCGCGCAGGCAGGATTATTGACCGTGTGATCGGGTGGGCAGAAGCAAACAACTGGCGGATTCCGGAACATTTTACAAAGGACTGGACACCGGATCTCGAATGCAACGCCGATAAGCCGGATGATCCGTTCAAGCCCTACGGTGCGACGCCGGGACACGGCATCGAGTGGGCTCGCCTGATCACGCAGTGGGCGGTTTCAACATATGGGAAAACCTGCAATTCAAAGTCGGAACAGTTCGTGACCGGCAGCGTTTCCGATGGAGCCAACGCCGGCAGCGAGCCTGACAGTTCCGGCGAAAACGCCCGCCTGGAGTTTTATATTCACGCTGCCGAAAACCTCTTCAACCGCGCGGTCAGTGACGCGTGGTGCGCCGACGGCGCTCCGGGAATCGTGTACACTACGGACTGGACCGGAAAGCCTGTCGTGCATGACAGAATGCACTGGACGCTCGCTGAAGCGATCAATACGTCCGCGGTTCTCTTCCGGGCAACCGGCAAGCAGGAATACGCGGACCGGTACGCTGAGTTTCTTAAGTATCTTGACGATGTGGTTCTTGATCACGAAACCGGCTCCTGGTTCCATCAGCTGGATCAGAACAATCATCTTCTCGGAACCGTCTGGCCAGGGAAATCCGACATTTATCACGCGCTGCAGGCGACGCTCATTCCCTATCTCCCGATCAGCGTCTCCGTCGCCTCGGCAGTGAAAATGACACGATAAATTCATCCGGATTTCCGGCTTTTGAGAGCCGGCACAGAGCATTTTCTGGCAGATAATACTGCCGGCACAGAGCATTTCCAGGCAGATAATACTGCCGGCACAGAGCATTTCCAGGCAAATAAAACACAGCCCGGTGCTGCCATGAAGAATCTGCTTCTCCATGACAGCATCAGGCTGTTTGTTTAGCTTTGGAGGATATGTTTATTTTAATTTACAGGCATTCCCGCATCGCCTCAAACAGCTTTTCCACGAAAATGGGCTTCTCGGCAAATCCATTCATGCCGGCTTCAAGCGCTTCTTTCTGATCCTTCTCGTATACATTTGCGCTGAGCGCGATGATCGGGACCAGCGCTTTCCTGTGATCTTCCAGCCGCCGGATTCTCCGCGTGGCTTCGACTCCGTCCATATTCGGCATCAGAATATCCATCAAAATCAGGTCATAATATCCGGCCGGCGCCGCACTTACCATATTGAGACACTCCTGTCCGTCTATGGCAAATTCAACTTGCGCGCCTGTCTGCTTCAGGATCTCCGCCGCAATCTCCCGGTTCAGCCTGATGTCTTCCGCGACGAGGATTCTTTTCCCCGAAAAATCGTATTTCTCAAGAAATGGATCCTGTGCCTTCGGACGCGCGTTCAAATACTCGCCAAGCTCCTCTATGTTTGCGGGGTACTTCGTGTCACGGCCGCCCTCCGCGCCTTCTTTCGCGACCTCCATCACGCGGTTGACCGACCTCAGAAGATACTCTCCGGAAATACGGATGCTCTCAAGATAGCGCGCAAGCAGTTCCGGATCATCCCGGTGCATCTGCGCCATATCCGCACATCCTAAGATAATGTGCAAAGGCGTGCGGATATCATGAGACATTTCAAAAATCCGCAGAAGCCTCGAGGGCTTACCCTCATCAACGCATTCATTGAAAAGATCATTTACCGCAACTCCCAGTATATCAGCCAGCTTTGGAAACAGTGTAATATCCGGATATGAAATGCCGCGCTCCCACTTTGAAACCGCCTTGTCCGTAACGCCCACAAGGGATGCCAGCTGCGCCTGCGTCATCTTGTTCTGCATCCGAAGTGATCTGATCAGGGATCCGAGTGTCATCTGTCTCATTTTTTACCTCCCGCCCAAAACATATCATGCGGAGAGATAGGATTCAATCGACAGTTGGTTTAGCGCATTTAGAACCGGTACTCGTCCAGCAGCTTTCCGAGCTTTCTGCTGTCCGTCACCACATACTCGATGCACTCCCTGGCGTCGACGATCGATATCGCCTGGCTGTGAGCGGAACGGTTCCTGTACTCGTCCTTTATCTTATTGATCACCGGCAGCTGCGCCTGCATGGATCGCAGCGGATTGTCCGCATTTACAAACAGCGCGTTCTTTGCGAACGCCGAGAACTCTTTCCAGATCGGCTGATTCACGACCTTTCCGGTGTCGTCGATCCCGATGATGTAGCGCAGCTTTCCAAGCGTGATCTGGTCCTCGTTAAGGAGCTTCCGCTTTGCGGGCGCGGGTTTCCTGGTGTCGGTTTTCACGAAGCACTCCGACGGGAGTTTTTCATGAAAATGTTCCTCGCCGTACACTTTTCTCTGATATTCGATAAAACCGGTGTAAATGCGGCGCTTCAGTTCATACTCGCTTGCCTTTCCGATCTGCACGCAGACTCCCGAGAAATCGACCATGCGGTCATAGGCCTTCAGACTGTCATAACCCATAAGCGCGGAGGCGATCCACATCTTCGACTTCTCGTCCATTTTCTTCCAGGCATTTTCACCGAGGGAAGCCCTGATCTTCTCCCGGTACGCGGCATTTTGTTTTTCGGCCGCCGCTGTGCTTTGATCCGCCAGAGCGTCCATCTCCCCGCTGCCGGCCGCTTTCCCTTCTGCCATATGGGTGACGAAACCGCGGACCCATTTCTGCCTTGTGCGAAGCGCGGTAATCTCGTCCTCGAGATAATTCCGGAGCTCCTTGTCATTGCAGAAAATCAGCGCTCCCTTGCGTCCGCTTGAAAGGGCGTTGTAAATGCCCTTCTTCTGCGTTTTTTTCATCCGGATACGGCCGCTCTCCTTTTCATACACGATATTCGGCGGAAGAAGCACTGCCGCAAGTCCCCTGCTGCTGCCGGCGGCGAGTTCCTCCTCCGAATCCGCCAGCTCGATATCATAAAGCTCGGGGTCGTAATCCTCTCTCTGAATATCCGCAAGCTGAAGACGGTTAACCAGCCAGCGCATTCCCCTGCCTCCGTCCGCGAAGGAGATGTTCTGCTTCAGATGGCTGATATAAAGCTGAGCGCCGCCCTCTTCCGCAAGGGCGGTGAGCCTCGCGTCCGTCTCAAAGCTCTCGAAATCCGCCTCCCGAAGGTCATCGCACAGAAAAACGCTCACACCGTCGTATTCCAACTGCTCAAGCGTCCCGCCATTCTCCTGGTCGATCACGACGAGATCCGGCGAATCCTCCGCCGTCTCTCCGCCTTTCAGGAACCGGACGGTCTTACCCTCGCCGGTCAGTTTTTCTGCCGCATCCCGTATGATCGTTCCTTTTCCGGTTCCGGTCTGGCCTTCGATGACGTACCAGGCCTTTCGCCTCCTGCGGACATTATTGATGATCGAGGAGACAAGATAAATCTGATCCTCATTTCTCGCTCCCGGCGCCTGCGAGGCAGACAGCTTCTCAATCGCGTCGAGCTTTCTGAGCGCATCCGCGCCGCCTCCGCAGCCAAGCACGGGATCAAGGTAGCGCTGAAGCTCCTCCATATCATTTGCATAGAAAATGGGGAACGCATCCGTCAGCTGGTCGTTGTAGTCCGAGAGGATATCCGTATCGCATGAAAAGAAGCAGTCAAAGAGAAATGCCGCACTCTCGTAGTTTACGCCCTGGGCTTCCGCCTCCGGGATTCCGCCGAACAGGCGGCGGGAATAGCTGCTCATCAGCATGGACGGATGGATAGTCGTCCATCTGGTGTTTCCTTCGCGAAATGAGACAATATCATCCGCTGCCGTGAACTTCACACTGCTTCCTGCGTAAAGCCCGAGAATCGAATAGCGGCAGGTCCCTTCCGACGATGAGGCAAAGATCAGCTTCATATGCGTGGCGCGCGTGCTTTCTTCAAGATCGATACGTATGCCCGAATCCGGATTCACGCCTTTTCCCGCTCCCATAAGCCCGAAAAAAATAATGCCAAGGGCATACTTCCATCCGTACCGGAGCTCTCCGGATACGCGGCTGCCCGTGGCCGATTCATATTCCGCGCAGAGGAACTTCACGAGCCTCTTCGCCCGCATGTCCCGCAAAAACTGCTTTACCGTGTTTTCATATGCTATCATCGCAAGCACCTCTGAAATTCACTGTCCGTCCGAATATCGCTGCCCGGATCTGATCTCCTGTTGAAAAAACGAATGGACGGTGATAAGATAAGGCATTGGGTTAGTTATCTTGAATCATTATAAACCACTTGAAACCGATACAAGGAGATTCCACTATGAATAAAAGAGTATCCGTTCTTCGGCTGATTCCGGCCGTACTCAGCCTTGTCATGGCGGTCGGAGCGTCGACATTTTTCCGCGCCTGCAGCCAAAAAGACGACGGAACATGGATGCATTGTCATACGGCGCAATACGGAGCCGTC
>CADBRO010000094.1 GCA_902797075.1 uncultured Lachnospiraceae bacterium | reverse complement strand
GAGGTATCGAAGTGGTCATAACGAGGCGGTCTTGAAAACCGTTTGTCCGCAAGGGCGCATGGGTTCGAATCCCATCCTCTCCGCTCATGAAGAAACCGCAGTTTCTAAGGATTTCCCTGAAACTGCGGTATTTTTTTTCGCGATATGACCGGAGAATGTGCGCATGCCTGCACAAGAAGCATTCGAAGGCCAGCGTACATCGGGCGGCTGCGCCGCGAGATGTGCGCATCGCGCCGTCCGGGCAATTGATTTTCATGTCTCAAAACTGTATAATTTTAGATTATATACTCAGAATAATACCTGTTCCCGGCGGGTATCTTTCTGAAAAGAAAGGAGTCTATATCTATGAAATCAAGAAGTATCAGCCTTCTGCTCTGCGGCATTTCTGCCGTATCCATGCTACTCGCTCCGTGCGCCGCGTCTGCTGATGACGGCGACGGTAAAATTCTCCGCCTCGGCTGGAGCAAAGACATCCAGACCATGGACGTACACAGAACGACCGATAATTACGCGGTCCCGCTCAATATCTTCGACCGTCTTCTCGAAGTACAGCTTAACGACGACGGCAGCACAGAGCTCGTTCCGAGCATCGCGAAGGAATATTCCGTCTCCGACGACGGCCTTACCTATTCCTTCGAACTCAGGGACGATGTGAAATTCTGCGACGGAACGCCGCTTACATCCGCCGACGTCGAAGCCACATTTACCCGGATGTTCGCGCTGCCGGAAAGCGTCCAGACGGACTTCACCACCTGCATCAAGGGATCACAGGCGATCCTCGACGGCGAAGCGGACACTCTCGAAGGCTTTAAAGTGATCGATGACACGCACTTCACGATCGAGCTGGAAGAGCCCTTCGCAGGCTTCCTCGCAGTTCTTGCTACGCCGACCTGCTGCATAATGAGCAAGGCGAATCTGGAAGAAGCCGGGGAAGATTTCGGAATGATTCCGGAGAAAACCATCGGATCCGGTCCCTATATGGTCACCGAATGGAAGACCAACGATTCCCTGACCCTGGTCCGGAATCCCTATTACTGGGGCGAGCCGGCCAGCGCTTCCGAAGTGCACTACAAGGTCTATCCGGAAGCGGCTTCCCTCAACATGGCGTTCCAGAACGGCGACATCGACATTCTCGACTGTGATTTCCTGGATTCGATGATCGTCCAGTCAACCTATGAAACGCCTGCCTATGAAGACAGCCTGATCCGCGTTAACCGTCTCGGAACCTACATGATCTCCATCAATGCAGGTATTGAACCGGCAAATGACGTCAGGGTCAGAAAAGCGATCCAGATGGCGATCAACCGCCAGGGAATCCTGGACGCAATCTGGGGCGGACACGGCGTCCTTGTCGACGGCATTTATCCTGCAGGCAGCATCGGCTACACGGAAGACAACCAGGGCTGGCTCCAGTATGATCCCGAAGGCGCGAAAGAGCTTCTTAAGGAAGCGGGTTATGAAAATGGCTTTGATCTGGAGATCTCCCAGAATTCCGCCGCTTCCGCAAATATGGCAAGCCTCCTTCAGATTGTGCAGCAGAACCTCGCAGATATAGGCATTAACGCGCATATCGAAAACTACGATGAATCCAGCTGGCTTTCAAAGAGAAAGAGCGGGGAAATGCCGCTGTTCGCCGGCAACTGGACCCTCGACTACAACGACCCGTCCAATATCATCGATACCTTCTTCTCTTCTCCGGAAGGAACAAAGGGCCGCTCTCTCAACTACGCGGACACTGACATCATGGCGCGCGTGGCAGCGGCGAAGACGATCACCGACGAAACGGAACGTCTTCAGGAATATGCGGATCTTGAGAAGAAGATTGTTGAAGAGGACGCATCCTGGGTTCCGCTTTTCTCAGTCCAGCATACCTTCGTGACCGGAAGCGCGATCGAACATTTTACTCCCCACTGGGCCGGTTACGGCGACTTTGACGCATCCAAAGTGACAATGAAATAAGGGGTTTTCAGATGAAAGCCGTACTCAAACGAATCGCCAGCATGATCCCGGTCCTGATCGGGGTCATGCTGCTGACTTTTATTCTGCTTCGAATTGTCCCGGGGGATCCGGTTTCCATACTGCTCGGCGAGCATTATTCCCAGGAAACAATCGACCGTCTGACCCGCGCGATGAATCTGGACAAACCTCTGTGGGAACAGTTTATTTCCTATGTACTGGGCGTTTTTCGCGGAAATCTGGGCGTCAGCTACACCCTGAAGCGCCCCGTAACCGCCCTGATTCTGGAGGCATTCCCCAATACGCTGAAGCTGGCCCTGATGGGCGCGGCATTCGCCTGGATCGTCGGGATTCTTGCCGGAATCATAGCCGCGGTTACGCAGAACAAAGCGCCGGATCACATCTTTATGGGGTTCTCGCTGGCGGGCGTATCCGTCCCCATCTTCATGAGCGCCCTGTTCCTCCAGTATGTCTTTTCCTACCGGCTGAAGCTTCTTCCCCTGACAAGCGACGGCAGCGCCGTATCCCTGATCCTGCCGGCTGTGGCTCTTGGCTGGAACAGCGCGGGCTCCGTGGCACGCATGACGCGTTCCAGTCTTATTGACGTCATGGAAGCGGACTACATAGACACTGCCCGGGCGAAGGGTCTTCTGCGCACGGCCGTGATTCTGAAACACGCCCTGAAAAACGCGCTTCTTCCCGTGATCACCATGATGGCGCTGCAGCTTTCTTCGATGATGTCCGGAGCGGTAATTACGGAGAGCGTTTTCTCTGTTCCCGGAATCGGGCGTCTTGCGACACAGTCCATCATGAACCGTGACATGCCGCTGCTGCAGGGAACGATTCTTTTCACAACCGTACTGGTAATTCTCGGCAACCTGGCGGCGGACCTCCTGTACTCCGTGGTAGATCCGAGGATCCGGAACGAGGGATAAGACATATGAGCAAACCATTGGATCAGAACATTAAGGAGAACCATTCCGCCGATCTGGGCGATTACATCGGTCCTCTTCAGAAAGTCAAATCCATGTGCCGCAGGAATCCTCTGGCGGCCGTCTCGGCGTGCGTGATCCTCGCGGTCATCATCCTGGCGGTTCTTGCGCCGGTCATCGCGCCGTACGGGGAAGCTCAGCAGGATCTGCTGAACCGGCTCAAGGGACCCAGCGCAGCCCATCTGTTCGGCACAGACGAACTGGGACGGGACGTCTTCTCCCGTATCCTCTACGGATCGAGGGTTTCCCTTATTATCGGCATCTTTCCCCCTCTGATCTCACTTGTGATCGGAATTATCCTGGGCCTTACGGCGGGATATTTCGGCGGGTGGATCGATTACCTGATCATGCGGATCGCCGACGTCATGCTGTCATTTCCGTCGCTTCTTCTTTCGATGGCTTTGATGTACACGCTGGGGCGCTACGCGAATTCCATCGTCTGTATTTTCACCGCGCTCTCCCTGGTAGGCTGGGCCTCCGTCGCCCGTGTGGTACGGTCCCATACCCTGAGCCTCAAAGAAACCGAATACGTCGAAGCAGCCCGCTCCATCGGCGTCCGGCCGGCAAAAATCATGCTTCGCCACATCATGCCGAACTGTATTCCCTCCCTGATCGTACTCTACACGCTGAATGTGCCTTCCTGCATTCTCTCGGAAAGCACCCTGAGCTTCCTCGGGATCGGCGTCCAGCCTCCGGCAGCTTCCTGGGGACTGATGGTCAATCAGGCAAAGCAGTTCCTCTTCACCATGCCGTGGCTGGCTCTTGCTCCCAGCCTTACGATCATGATCATCGTGCTGGCATTCAATTTCCTGGGAGACGGTCTCCGCGACACGTTGGACCCCTATCTTCAGAAAGGATAAATGTTGCTGTATGGGCAGTGGAAATATACTGGAAATACGGGATCTTCACACCTCCTTCTTCACGGATTCCGGGGTTGTGCACGCTGTAAACGGCGTCGATCTCGATGTCCCGAAGGGAAAAATTACCGGCCTTGTGGGTGAATCAGGATGCGGGAAAAGCATAACCGCCAAATCCGTGATGGGTCTGGTCCGCTACCCCGGCAGAATCGAAAGCGGCTCCATCCGTCTCGACGGACAGGAACTGACCGGTCTTAAGGAAAAGGAGCTCCGGAAGCTCTGCGGACAGGAGGTCTCCATGATCTTCCAGGAGCCCATGACCTCCCTTAACCCGGTACTTAAGGTGGGCCGTCAGGTAGCGGAAGCTCTCCGTGTTCACAGGGGCGCCACTTCCAAAGCTGAAGAAAAGCAGGAGGTGATCCGGATCTTCGAGAAGGTCGGCATTCCCGAACCGGAGCAGCGGTTCACAGCTTATCCCCACGAGCTCTCCGGAGGCCTCCGGCAGCGCGTGATGATCGCGATGGCGATGATCATGAACCCGAAGCTTCTGATCGCGGACGAACCCACAACGGCGCTGGACGTAACCGTGGAAGCGCAGATTCTCCGGCTGATGAAGAATCTGTGCGGGGAAAACGGTATGAGTGTGCTGATCATCACCCACAACATGGGCGTCGTCGCTGAAATCTGCGACGAGGTTTACGTAATGTACGCCGGCCGGATTGTGGAGAAAGCCCCTGTGTTCAGCCTCTTCGACGAAACCGCCCATCCGTATACGAAAGGGCTTCTCGCCTCGATTCCCAGAATCAGCGGAAATCCGGAATACCTGAGCACGATTCCGGGCGTCGTGCCCAACATGAAATACCTTCCGACGGGATGCGCATTTCACAACCGCTGCCCTCTGGCATCGGAAAAATGCGTCCGGGAAGTTCCGGAAATGGTTGAGACCGGAGAAGGACACTTCTGCCGCTGCCATCTGGCGAAGGCGCAAACCGCCCGCGGATAACATCGTCCCTTACCAGCCGTCTCAGAACAAAAGCATCCACTTGTAAGGAGATCCTTAAGGATATGGCATCAGAAACACGCACGCCGGAGAATCAGCCGGAAGAGCTTCTCAGAGCTGAGAAGCTGACGAAAAAATTCCCGACAGGTAAAAAGCAGTTTGTTCACGCACTCAGCGATGCGGACCTGACACTGTACGCCGGTGAAACGCTGGCGCTCGTCGGGGAGTCGGGCTGCGGAAAAAGCACCCTTGGCCGGGCGCTCATCCGGCTGATTCCCGCGACTTCCGGCAAAGTCTATTTCAGGGGACAGGAACTGACCTCCATGAGCGAGAAGGAATTCCGCCCTCTGCGGAGAAAAATGCAGATGGTTTTCCAGGACCCCTATGCCTCACTCGATCCGAGAATGACTGTCCGTGACCTGATCGCCGAGCCGCTGGAAACCTGGCGGGTCTGCGATAATAAGAAGCAGACGACGGAAAAGGTACTGGAGTTGATGGAGCGGGTCGGCCTTCCTGGCGAGTTCCTCATGCGGTATCCCCATCAGTTTTCTGGCGGTCAGCGCCAGCGTATCGGAATCGCCAGGGCGATCGCTTTAGACCCTGAGATCCTGATCTGTGATGAGCCGGTATCCGCACTCGACGTATCTGTGGAAGGCCAGGTCTTGAATCTTCTGAAAAAGCTGAAGGAAGAAATGAACCTGACAAGCCTTTTCATCGGCCACGATCTGTCGGTGATCCACTTTATCGCGGACCGCGTCTGCGTGATGTTCCTCGGAAATCTCTGTGAGATCGCACCGAAGGACGAACTCTACAGCCATCCTCTCCACCCCTACACGAAATTCCTGCTGGACGCAATCCCCCAGGCGGATCCCCATCTCCGGGACCGGGAACGGTCGCTGATCACAGGCGAGGTTCCAAGCCCGGTGCATCCGCCTTCCGGCTGTTGCTTCCACACGCGCTGTCCGTACGCAGACGAACGCTGCCGGACGGAAAAGCCGCAGATGGAGGACCGGGGCGGCGGGCATTT
>CADBRO010000093.1 GCA_902797075.1 uncultured Lachnospiraceae bacterium | reverse complement strand
TGAAAAACGCATCGCTGTTCTTTCCGACGGCGATGCGGGATACGGAGCACTGGGAGAGGGGTATCCTTCCCTCGTGGACCTGAGACCCGTGATCATCCCCGGTATGTCGATGCTGTCCTATATTGCGTCCAAAACAGGGATACCTTACGGCGATGCGGCGGTCTTAGATCTTAACAAACCGCAGGCAGCGCTTCTTCCGGTGCTTGAGGCGAGCCGGAAGGTCTTTGTATTCGGAACGTCGCAGATGGCGGGCTATTTCGGGGAGATTGTCAGCGCGGGGCTCGGAAGCACCGCCGTATTTGCCGTCGAAAATCCGGGACTTGAAGGTGAGAGGATTTTCAGGGGCACTGCCGCCGAGGCTGCAGGCAGGCATTTCGCTGAAAATACGGTATATGTCTTTCTGCGCGCGCAGGGATCGCCCCGGGGAAAATCAGGCATTCCGGATGAAGCCTTCGGGGATGCAGGGCGCGATATGACCGAAGAAATCAGAGCGGCTCTTTTTTCAAAGCTGAAGATTGCCGGCGATGACGTCGTATATATCATCGGAAGCGGACTGGGGGACACAGCTGCCGAGGCAGCGGTACAGGCGTCGTCCGGGAGGGTGTTCGCCATCGAGATCGACCGGGAGAAGGCGAAAACTGCTGCGGAAACCGCAGTGAAGATGGGACTTCGCAACCTGAATGTCATAGGCGGATCCGCTCCGGAAGCGCTTGCGCATCTTCCGGCTCCGGATGCTGCGGTTATCACCTGCTGCAAGGACAGGATCCGCGACCTGCTTCAGATTCTGGTTTCGCGGAATCCGCGGGTGAAAATCGCAGCCGTAACCCATGATATGGATTTCGCGGTAAAAACGGCCGGCCTTATGGAAACCATGTATTTTGATACGGACGAGGTGATGCTTTCCGTATCAAAACGAATAAAAGCCGGAGACAGACATTGTCTCCGGCCGGAAGATCCTGTATTTCTGGTCAGCGGCGTACGAAGAACCGGAATTGACCACGGCTGATCAGGCCGCATATTCTAGAAGAACGGAGCAGCTTGCCTGATACATGGTTTCGTAGAGAATCTCGGTTTCCGAATATCCGGCAGCCATCATATCGTCAGTGGTTTTAAAACCGTATTTTTTGAGCATCACTGCCTCTGCCTGTAAAAAACGGTCGTCTTCGGCGCCGATACCCTCGGCGTCCAGGATCGCGCGGGCGGTGAGCTCATTTTTCATGCTCGCATAAATCATGCGGTCAAGCTCCTCCGGATCCTCGGAAAAGTCCCCTGCCGGGGCGTCGGTACCTGCTTCGTCGAAGGAAGCGTAGAGCCCTTCGTAGACGGATTTCCAGGATTCATACATGGACTCCGGATAACCGGTGACGACGGAGCCGTCGGCAACCATGGAAAATGCGATATCGGGCGGCGTGATGTAAACAGCGCCTATTTCAACGTCGTAGCTGACCCGTTCGCCCGCAAGGTTATCGTCAAAGAAATCGTCGGGATAATCCACGTCAATGCTCATGCGTTCACCTGCGCGGTGTCCGACCAGCTGGTTTTCGAATTCCTCCGTCATTGTTCCGGACCCTATGAGAAGCATGACATTTTGTGCTGTCAGGCCGTCCGCCTTTTCACCGCGAATTTCGCCGGTATAGCTGATACTGACCGTCATTCCGTTCTCCGCCAAAGTCCCGTCCGGAGCGGTGATTTCCAGATTCTTATAGTCAGCGAGCGTAATAAACCCGTCACAGCCGTCCTCCGTTATTTCCCGGTCGAGTAAAGGCGCGGTATCGTCCGGGAGGACAAAGTCCTCGGAAAAATCCCCGGAATAAGCCGGAACGAAGAAAGAGATGAGAAGAACGAAAAACAGTGCATTCGGAAACAGACGCTTCATAAGATTGCCTTTCATCTGGGTTCGCATAAACATTTACTGCTTCTATACTAAACTCTGACTGCGCCGCACACAAGTGAAGAAACGGTGAACGTTTTTCCTGATTCCGTTTTTGTTGACACAGAGCCGCATTTGAGCAAAAATAAATACAGGTTCCATAAAAGTTTCTGATTTTAAGGTGCTAAGGAGGAAAGGTCATGTACTGGTCAAGACAGCGTCTGAAAGAAATGGCAAAGATCGCGCTTCGGGGCTCTTACCGGAACAGCGTGTTCGTTACGCTGATTCTTATGCTTACAACCGGAATCACCGGAGGGGCGGGGTACTATCAGGTCAGGCTCAGCGCCTATATGAGCGGCGCCAAGGCCGGTTCACTGATGCGCGTAACGCCGGTGGCAGCAGTATATCTGTTTCTCGCGTCTGTCGCTGTCGCCGCTGTTTCCGTAGCGGTTCAGATTCTGTTTTTTAATCCCATGGAGGCAGGCTGCAGGGGTTATTTTGATGACGCGCTTTACGTACCCTCTGATCCGCGTATGGTCCTTAAGGTTTATCAGGATGACTATAAAAATGTCGTGAAGATTCAGTTCAGGCGCATGCTTTACATATGCCTCTGGGGACTGCTGTTTATCGTTCCGGGAGTGATCAAGGCCTATGAATACCGCATGGTTCCGTATCTTCTGGCGGATGATCCCGGCATCGACATGAAGACATGCTTTGCCAGATCAAAGGCAATGATGGACGGAGAGAAGAAAGAAGCATTTATTCTTGATCTCACCTTCATCGGATGGCTGCTTCTCAGCTCATTTACTTTCGGAATCCTGTATCTTTTCTACGTTGGTCCATACTACAGCTTTACCTGCGCGGCTCTTTACGGGGCGCTGAGAAGAAAAGAAAATTACCAGGCAGGTACCGCAGATCATACGGCGGCGGAAAAGAGCGGAACCGATTATATGGGAAAGGCTCCGGAACCTGTAAAGAAGGATGAACCGGAAGCCGCGGCGGAGTATGTTGCTGCTGCAGCGTATGTACCGGAACAAAATGACGAACCGGCCCCGGTTGATGTACCCGAACCCGAAGAAGTAAGCACTGTTTTCCAGGAAGCGTCTGAGGCATCTTTAAGCCCGGAATATGTTCCGGCGCAGCAGGAGGCTCCGGCCGCGGCGGAAGAGGCGAAAGAGGAGGTTCCTCATGAGCCTGCCCCCTGGGAGGTATATGCTTCTCTTAACCCGGCTCCCTGGGATACGACAGCCCGCGCGGAAGAAACAGTGACGGAGCCTTCCGAAGAACCGGCAGCGGAATATGCAGCGGAGACGGAAGAGGAAGCACCCGCAGAACCTGTACCGGAGACGGAAGAGGAAATACCTGCGGAACCCGCAGCGGAGACGGAAGAGGAAATACCTGCGGAACCCGTGCCGGAGACGGAAGAGAATCCGTGGACGGAACCGGAAGCTGTAACCCAAGCTGAAACCTATGCTGAGCCGGACGGGGAAGCTTTGCCGGAGCAGGAAGCTGAAACGCCGGAAACGCCGGCCAACCCGTTTGAGATGTGATTTTTGTCCATAATGAAGGATATGAAAAAGGCTGCCTCACGGCAGCCTTTACTTTTTCCCCTTCAGGATTCTTTTCTGTGTTTTCCCCATCCGCAGACCGAGAAGAACTCAGGTCCGGTGTGGACTCCGATGATCGGTGTCTGGCAGATGACTTCAATCTTTGTATCCGGCCCTGTGACATTTCTGATCATCTGTGCGAGATCGTTCGCCTTGTCATAGAGCGCCGAATGCGTGATGTATACCAGATCCGGAACATTTTCCACACCCCGCTCATTCTGATAGCTTTTTACAAGCGACTTCATCGCAGCGTTGATGCCTCTCGATTTGCCGACTACCGGAAGTTTTCCTTCGTCGTCGATAATCAGAAGCGGCTTGATGCTGAGCATGCCGCCGATAACAGCGACAGCTGCGGAGACGCGGCCGCCCTTATGAAGATAATCGAGATCGCCGACGACGAAACGGTGGCAGAGGAACGGAACGTTCTTGTTAAGCCAGGCGGTATTCTCTTCAAGCGACATGCCGGCTTCCCGGTTCATGGCGGCTGTATACGTGAGGAGTCCCTGGCCGCCGGTCGCGGCGAGTGAATCGACGACGGAGACCGTTCTGTCCGGATACTTATCTTTCAGCTCCTCAGCAGCGGTCAGGGCATTAATATAAGTGGCAGAAAGTCCGGAGGACATCGCCAGATAGAGGATGTCATAACCTTCGGCAAGATCCTTGTCCCAGGTTTCCGAATAGCGGTACGGGGTGATCTGCGAGGTATGGACGTCAGCACCCTGGCGCTGCGCTTCGTACAGCCTGCCGCATTCTTCGTCGTGAGTTTCGGATTCGGTATAGAACGTAATGGATTTGCCGTTCAGCATATAATCCATAGGAACGATCCTGATATCATACTCCTTATAAGCGTGAGATGGAAGATCTGCAGCGGAGTCGGTATAAATAAGATACGGGGTCATTGTTTTAGACGCTCCTTTCAGGAAGTTGTTTCCGAGAGCAAATATTATCATAAATCCGGAAGAATTAAAAGGGGGAGAAGCGTATTTGAAACAGGCATTCCCGGCTTTTGGCAAATCGGGAAAACACTTGACATCCAAAGATAATCTGGGTAGGGTATATTCTGTATACATTTTTGTACGGATCGGTGGCTCTATGAAGCTGAATAAGGATAGCATTATCCGGGATTTCCGCCATTTTATACGGTTTCGAACCGTGTCTTCGTACGATGGCGGAAAAACAGATAAAGAAGAATTCAGAAAACTCCGGGAGTTTATAAGGCAGCGCTTCGATGTTTTATTTAAGGAAGGCGAGAATTTCCGGATCGGCGAGTACGGACTTCTGATACGTATTCCGGGGGAACACGCGGGAAGTCCGTCTGTTCTCATGGCTCATATGGATGTGGTGGACGCTGACGCCGACGGCTGGAAGTATGATCCCTTCAGCGCCGAAGTGCATGACGGAAGAATCTGGGGACGTGGGACACTGGATACAAAATGTACGCTTTTTTCCGTACTGACAGCGATGGAGAACAGACTGCTCTCCGGTTTTAAACCCCAGCACGATATCTGGCTGGCATTCGGCGGAGAGGA
>CADBRO010000092.1 GCA_902797075.1 uncultured Lachnospiraceae bacterium | reverse complement strand
GACATGTCTGTGATCGACGCCGAAGGCGCGTATATCACGCCGGGATTTATCGATATTCACAGACACGGCGACTGGCGCGCGTTTCCCGGGAAAGAAGGGACAGATGACGAGCTTCTGAACCGCCAGGGCATTACGACGGTTGTGAACGGAAACTGCGGACTGTCGGTCATGCCTGCAAGAGGGCAGCACGCCGATGAGATCCGGCATTTTCTTGAGCCCGTGACGGGAACAAAACCGGATGCACCGTGGCTTTCAGATGCGGATGCTGATCTGGCGTCGTACTTTAAAGCTTTGTCGAACGTCAGAAGGACAGTCAATACCGGCATGCTTGCCGGCAACGGGACGATCCGCGCCTGCGCTGCAGGTTATCATCCAGGAAAGCTGACCGCCGAAGAACTGAAAGGAGTTCAGCGCGATATAGAAAAGTCACTGTCTGACGGAGCACTCGGAATCAGTCTCGGCCTCGGATACGCGCCGGAATTTGAATATGACGTGGATGGGCTCGCCCTTGCACTAGCGCCGCTTAAGGGGACAGACGTTCCGATTACGACCCATATCCGGGGCGAGGGCGACGGCTCCTATGAATCCATTCTGGAGGTCTCGGAGGTTGCAGAGAAGCTCGGTATTCCGCTTCACATAAGTCATATGAAATGTATCGGAAAGCGGAACTGGCACACAGGTCCCGAAAAGACTCTTGCATTTCTGCACCGGAAGAACAGGGAGGGCTGTCGGATCGACTACGATCTTTACCCGTACCGAACCGGATCGACGCAGCTGTTCCACGTGATACCGCCGGCATTTCAGGCAGGCGGGACGGACCGGTTTATCGAAGGACTGAAGGATAGGCGCTTCAGAGATGACCTGACCAAGGCGCTTAAGACGCCGTCTCACGAATTTGAAAATATCGTCGAGCTCGTCGGCTTTGATAACATCTATGCAGAAACGATGCATTCGGATGAGTTCGCGCGTTTCTCGGGAAGCTCCATCAGCAGCATCGCCGCCGAGCTTCAAAGGGATCCCTATGAAACTCTCTATGATCTCCTGACGGCGGAACACTGCGAGGTCACGATGCTTGATACGATTGCCTGCGAGGAAGACGTGAGGACATTTTACAGGGATCCGCTTTCATCCGTCATCTCCGATGCGATTTATCCGGACGGCGGGAGACTGCATCCGAGGGTGTACGCCGCATTTCCGGAATTCCTGATTAGGTACTGCAGGGACAGCGGCCTGCTTCCCATCGAGGAAGCCATATGGAAAATGACGAAGAAGCCGGCGGACGTGCTTGGAATTAAACGCGGTGTCATCGAGGAAGGCATGCCGGCGGATCTCTGCATTTTTAAGCTTGAAGAATTATGTGCAAACGCGACATTTGAGGATCCGGAACAGTTTTGCACCGGATTCAGATATGTCATAAATAACGGCGCGGTCGTCGTTGAAAATGATGTCTGGAAGAGTGAGAACGAGGGATCCGGCATGATCGTAAGACGCGGGTTTTGAGGCAAGCAGCGAAGCGGATTGCGAGTGCCCGCTTTACCGGCTGCGGAAAAGATTGCGGATGTTGCCTTACGAATCGCGTCCATAGAGCATCTTAACTCAGAGCTATTTGTAGAATTCAATTAAGAAAGTATTGAGGGACAGTCATGAACGGTTCAAATACACCGGCAGCAGAACTGCTTGCGAAACTGATCAGGGAGCGAAGCTATTCTGGAGAAGAAGAGGGAGTCGTCGCGATACTCCGGGACTTTTTCAATGAAAATGGCTTCGACGAGGTGAAGATCGACAAGACAGGAAATATCATCGGCATTATAAACGGATCGGAGATGGGACCGACGGTGCTTTTCGACGGCCATATCGATACAGTGCCGGTCAAGGATCCTGCGTCCTGGAAGCACGATCCGTTCGGAGCGGAGATTGAGGACGGCCGGATGTACGGCAGAGGCACCTCCGACATGAAAGGTGCGGTCGCTGCCGCCGCATGCGCAGCGGCGAGATTTAAGAAGGAAACAAGCGGGCAGTTCGCCGGAAGAATCTGCATCTCCGGCGTCGTCCACGAGGAGTGCTTTGAGGGCGTCGCAGCCAGGGAAATCAGCAGGGATCTGAAGCCGGATCTCGTCGTAATCGGTGAGGCATCGGAGCTTAACCTTAAGATCGGACAGAGAGGACGGATGGAAATAAAAGTCGAGACCTTCGGCGTTCCGGCGCATTCCTCAAATCCGGAGAAGGGATTAAATGCCGTCTACAGCATGTGCAAGGTGATAGAAGCGATCCGTGCGCTTCCTGTCCCGGAGGATGACTTCCTCGGGAAGGGCATTCTCGAGCTTACGGATATCCGCTCGGATCCTTATCCAGGCGCGTCCGTCGTGCCGGAGCACTGCGCCGTGACCTATGACAGGCGGCTTCTTGAAGGAGAAACGATCGAGAGCGTTCTTACCCCGATCCGCACGGTTCTCGATCAGCTTATGGCGGATGATCCTTCCGTCCGTGCGTCGGTCTCCGTCGCGGAAGGTCGTGAAACCTGCTATACAGGAGCGGAGATCGCCGACGTGCGGTTCTTCCCCGCTTGGGCTTATTCCGCGGACGAGCCGTTTGTAAAGAAGATCTATGCTGCTCTTAGTGAAAGCGACCTGCTCGATCCGAAGCTTACGCATTACAGCTTCTGCACGAATGGGAGCCATTATGCCGGTGAGGCGAAGATTCCGACCGTCGGCTTCGGACCGTCAAGAGAAAACCTCGCCCACACGATTGACGAGTACATAGAGCTTACAGATCTCAGCGCGGCTGAGGACGGTTATTACCGGATCATGCGGGCGGTTACGCAAAAG
>CADBRO010000091.1 GCA_902797075.1 uncultured Lachnospiraceae bacterium | reverse complement strand
GGCGGACATTGCACAGTGACTTGTCGCCAGTATCATTACATGACATTCGCTCCACGGAAAACCTGCAACTTATGTGCAGCAACCTCTCGCTTCTCAGCTATCATGTCACAGCATCTGACAGTATAACAAAAAACCTCCTGCAAATGCAAGAGGTTTTTTCATCTTTTCTTCTTTTTATAAATAAGTTTCACAGCAGGCTGCTGTAATCGAGAACCGTCACGCCTGTCTCGTCATCCTGGACAATGAGCGGTGACTCGCCTGACGCCTTGGCCTGATCGAGCATCTCCGTAAGTGACGGACGTCTGACCGGTGCGAACCGATCCCCTTCCTCCTCCGGAATCGTCTCTTTTTGCGGAGCTTCTTCAGCGTACGGTTTGCTTACAGGTTCCTCGGCGCGGGCATCGAGAAATGTCTCCGGCTCGGCGATCTTGATATCGAAGGGATCCGGCGCGCCGGCCGAAATCTCTTCTTTATAGGAAGAAACGCTCTCAGGATCCGGAAGAACCTTCGTGTCTCCAAAAGAATCCACACGGTTCTCAGCCTCGAGCAGCGCCGCGCTGATATCCTCAGTCGTAAATCCGGCGAACGGAGCTTCACGGGTATCGCCCTTCGGCTCATTCTCTTCCGGCGCTTCCGGAAGCTTCTCGTCTTTCGGTCCGAATTCCGATGCCGGGGCTTCGTCCTCCGGAACCTGCAGGGAGATTTCAGCATTTTCGGGAACCGCTCCTGCATTCTCCGCCGGGGCTTCGGTGTTCCAGACTTCGTTCATCTCTCCGACGCTCGGCTCATCCTCTTCCGCGGGAACCTCGCCGCCGTTTTCCGAAGGAACCTCTGCCTGCACCGGATTCTCCGAAGCGTCAGCTTCATCTCCGCTCTCCTGCATGGCTTCGGCAGCCCTCTTTTCTTTTTCTTCCTTCTTCTTCGCCTTCTTCAGAGCTCTGCGCTCCGACCAGGACAGATGCGCTTCCGCTTCTTCCGTTTCCTCTTCATCCGCCGGCACGGCGTCAAGGTTTACCGCAGCGACATTTGCTTCCATCGCCGCCCGGATCGTCTCCGTATCAACGATTGCGCTCTCGTTCGGCTCGGTAAGCCCGGCGTGGACCACCGCTTCCTGGGTTTCTTCGTCGTCCTCCTCCTCATCCGGCTTCCACAGCTCGGAAAGGATGAAAAGGATGATCATCAGGATAACGGCCAGGGCGATGATGATGATTCCCTCGATGCTGTGCATCGCGATCATGATATAACCGATATACGGGACAACCACCGCCACCTTCGGGACGCTGTTCCTTAAGTAGATTTCCTCCTCGGCTCCGTCCACGTCCGCCGCGCTGACGACCCGGTACTGGCCGGTAGTCTCGTCGCCGCTCCGGATAATATAGGCGTAAGTCGATATGTCATTATCCTTCAGCACCTCGTCGCCGACTTTCAGATCCGCGACATTTACATTCGTCGAATACGTAATAGAGCCAAGCGGCAGGTTCGTATTCATCGACGCAGAATCAACGATCGTCGTGGATACTCCCGCGAGCGGCGGAATTAAAATGGCGGCCGCCGTAAGTATCGCCGCTATAAGAAACGTATTGACCAGGATTTTCAGAAATTTCGACATCTTAGTCTCCTTCCCATGTAGTCAACCCATAATCTTAGTTATTTTATCATCTTTATCGATTTATGTACACCTTTTTTCTGGTTTTGCGGATACGCGCAAAATTCGCGCCTTCCAGCTGAAAAAATGTGCCGATATGGATTTCTGTGCTATAATGTCCAAATGAGTGATTTTTCTGCGCAAATAAAAAAAATTGAGGATCTGTCTCTCAATGCGTGGCCGTCCCATCAGATTCAGTTCTATGACGGCTGGGTACTGCGTTTTTCCTATTTTTATACTCACCGTACAAACTGCGTCGAACAGATCGGAAATGCGGTGCTGCCCCCGGAATCCAAAATTCCGGAATGCGAGGCCGTATACCGGCGCTGGAACACTCCCGCCATTTTCAAGATAACCCCGTACGGGGATCCTGATCTCGATCATCTGCTCGAGCAGCGCGGTTACCGCATCGAACATCATACCACCGTTATGACTGCGGATCTGTCCTGCCTGCCGGAAACCGACGATACGGATACCGGTCTTACGTTAGAAAGCCGCGTCTCCGACAGCTGGCTTTGCGGGCTCTTCCGTCTGAAGAAGACCGTGAATCCCGATCATCTCCGTGTGGTTCCCCAGATGTACAACGCCATTCCCAAAGACGAGATTGCCGTGAGTATGCGGTCCGGTGACACCGGAGAGATTATGGCAACGGGGCTTGGTATCCTTGACCGGGATTTCGTCGGCGTCTATGCGATCTTCGTTGACCCGGCGCTTCGGCGGCGCGGAATCGGCGAAAGGATTGTGCGCACAATCCTCGAAAGGGCCAAAAAAAGCGGTGCGAAATACGCCTATCTCCAGGTCGTGACGGATAATTCCCGCGCCAAAACACTCTACAGAAAAATTGGTTTCACGGAATGCTACAGATACTGGTTCCGTGTAAAGGAGGTCTAAATGTCATTCCTTCGGCTTCTGTCCGAGCTTCGTTCTCCCGCGCTTGACTGGATCATGCTCGGTATCAGTCATATCGGAACTCCGTATTTCGTTACGGCATGTATTCTTATTATCTACCTGTGCGTCAACAAAAAGGCCGGCTGGGGCATGTTTTTTGCACTGCTGTTCGCCTCGCTTCCCGCCCAGGGGCTCAAGCTGATCTTCCGTGTCCCGCGTCCCTGGAATCTGGACAATACCTTCGTCCCGGTAAGCGCTGCCGTCCAGTCAGCGGGAGGCTACTCATTTCCGAGCATCCATTCCCAGAGCGCCGCTTCACTTGCGACGACGCTTTCCCTGTATTATAAGAAAACAAAAGCCCGGACTTTCTTCTGCCTTCTGATGGTTCTGGTTTTATTTTCGCGTATGTACCTCGGCTGCCACACGCCAAGTGACGTTGCGGCCGGAGCTGCCATCGGGATCGTTATTTCACTTATCGTTTTCCGTTCATTTACGAAGGGCGCAGACTCGGAAAAAAATGACGGCTTATGGGTATTTTTCCTGACCGCATTTACCGCGATCGTTCTGTTTCTTGCAGGCGCATTTCTCTGGAACGGCACTGTGGATTTCCTGAACGCCAAGGACAGCCTTGATACGGCGGGACTGTCCCTCGGACTGACTGCCGCATTTATTCTTGAGCGCCGCCGTCTTAAGTTCTCGGCGGAGGGAACGCTGAAAGAAAAGCTTCTCCGCAGCCTTGTGTCTGCAGGCGGAGGTCTGCTGCTCCTTCAGGTTCTGCACGTGCTGCCCGATCAGTCCGCCGCATCTGACGTCACCCGCTATGCCGTCGCGGCATTCTGGATGGCAGGCATCGCCCCGGCAATTCTGATCAAATGCGGTCTCCTCCGGAAAGAGGAAGCCTGACTGCACCGCAGGTGCGCATTCTCAACTCTTATCGCACAAAACGTCCCGGATTTCTCCGGGACGTTTTTCCGCTTATTTAAGCGGTCCTTATACATTTTTTGTAAGATATGCCTCGATGCAGTTGATTGCCTCCTGCTCATCGGAACCGTTGGTTGAGACTGTCACTTCAGCTCCAGTGTCAAGTCCGAGGGTCATCATTCCCATGATGCTCTTCGCATTGACTCTCCGGTTCTCAGATTCGATGTAGACCTCGCTCTGGAACTGGCTGGCCATCTGGACAAGAATCGCAACCGGACGTGTCTCCAGTCCGCTGTCAAGCCGAATGGTAATTTCACGTTTTGTCATAATAATCCTCCTCGATGCTTCAACTTTTTCCGCTCTTTTGACGCATTTCCTCTGCAATGCGGCCAAGCTTCCTCAAACGGTGGTTAACACCGGATTTTCCGATTCGCGGATCGAGATGTTCCCCGAGCTCCTGGAGCGGCATGTCCGGAAATCCAAGCCGCAGTTCGGCCATCTGCCGAAGGGCCGGCGAAAGATCTCCGAAGCCTCCGTGATCGCGAATATAAGTAATATCCTCGATCTGTCTCACAGCTGAGATGATCGTCTTATTCATATTGGCGGTCTCGCAGTTGACCTGCCTGTTAATGCTGCCTCTCATTTCTTTCATTACCCGGATATTTTCGATATTGAGAAATGAAATGCACGCCCCCATCGCACCGAGGATTTCGACGATCTGCCCGCCTTCCTTCAGATAGACCACGTGGTCCTTCTTGCGGATGACCGTCTTTGCATCGTATCCGATGCCGCTCATCGTCCGCCTCACCGCTTCCGCGGTTTCGGCGTCCGGACAGACGATCTCGAAATGATAGTACTTTTCGGGAGCGGAAAGCGACCCCGACGCGAGAAATGCTCCGCGTAAGAATGCCTTCTTGCAGCATTCCTGATTGAGAAGGGACGGGTGTCCGACTGCCTTGAGAACGGCGTCCCGGCGGTCAGCGTCGGGAATCCGGATCTCATACGGCCCCTCCTTCCGGTCGTCTCCCATCTCAGCTACGTTTATATTATACGCTCTCTTCAATAAAGTAAAGAGCTTTCTGGCTGCTGTCCCATTCTCCGTCCGGAGCAGAAGCCCGCCGCTTTCATCTCCTCCGCTGCCTCCCAGAAGCCGGAGAATCGCGGCAATTTCGGCAATCTGGCAGTGCCTTGACGACGGCACGACCTGGGACAGCTCCTTTTTGACATCCGCTGAAAAGGACATGCTCTACCTCCTCGCCGGATCTCTTTCTATGTCCCTGTGCTCCGCTCTTACGCCGTAGGCGGTATCCTCGGAAAGCCTCCGGACAATTTCATTTGTAAGAACGACAGACCTGTGCCTGCCGCCCGTACATCCGATGGAGATCACAAGCTGGTTTTTCCCTTCCATAATATAATTCGGAATCAGGAATTTGAGAAGATCAAGATATTTGGAGACGAATTCCCGGCCTGCGGGACTGTCCATGACATATCTCCTTACATCCTCGTCTTTTCCCGTCAGATTTCTCAGTTTGTCCACGTAAAACGGGTTCGGGAGAAAACGGACGTCCATCACCAGATCCGAATCAGCTGGGATTCCGTACTTGAAGCCGAAGGACTGCACGGTGATGTACAGATTTTTGTATTCCGCGTCCTCGACGAAAATTCTCCGCAGTTCCTGCTTCAGGTCCTTCGTAAGAAGCTTCCCTGTGTCGATGATATAGTCCGCCTTCGACTTCAGATGCTCAAGATGCGCTCTTTCGCTCTGTATGGCCGCCTCCACCCCGCCGGCCTTTCCCGCCAGCGGATGCGTTCTTCTTGTTTCTTTGTACCGCTTAAGGAGCGTATCGTCAGAGGCGTCAAGATACAGGATTTCGTACTGTATCCCGGTCTCAGCCATCTCGCGGTCAAGCATTCCCAGCTCCCCGGCTGCAGCTTCGCTGCGGATGTCGATTCCCACGGCAATTTTCGTAAATTCAAGAGACGGACCGTCTTCCGCTATCTGGGCGAAGGGCCTGATTAGCCGGATCGGAAGATTGTCCACGCAGTAATACCCGGAATCCTCCAGACAGTTAAGCGCCGTACTTTTGCCTGCGCCGGACATCCCCGTCACAATGACAAATCTCATTTTTTATCCTTTCAAATGCAGCTGCCCGGCCGTCATGAGCCGCCGAGGAACCGGACTTCAGGCTCAAGGCGGACGCCGAACTGCTCGTAGACCTTTCCGCTCACATCCTCAATCAGCTGCCGGACCTCAGCGCAGGTCGCAGATCCGCGGTTAACCACAAATCCGCAGTGCTTCTCCGAAACCTGTGCGTCTCCGACCCTGTAGCCGCGAAGACCGGCATCCATGATCAGCTTTCCTGCAAAATAACCCTCCGGGCGCTTGAAGGTACTGCCTGCGCTCGGAAGATCCAGGGGCTGTTTACTTGTACGTCTCTGCTTCAGATCCTCGGAAATGCGCCGGATCTCTTCCGGTTCGCCTCTCTTAAGCTCGATTTCCGCGGACAGGACAATCAGGTTTTTCTTCAGAAAAACACTGGTTCTGTATCCCAGGTCAAGCTCGCCGCTCGTCAGCGTCGTCACCGTTCCGTCCGCGCAAAGAGCCGTAACGCTTTTTAAGATCTGCTTCATCTCGCCGCCGTAAGCCCCTGCGTTCATCACGCACGCCCCGCCTACGGTACCGGGTATGCCCCCCGCAAATTCCATTCCCGTGAGGGAAGCCTCCGCTGCCGCGCTCGCGGTCTGCGAAAGCAGCGCTCCCGCTTCTGCGGTAACGGTCGTTCCGTTCACCGATATTCTGCCGAATTCTTTTCCGAGCCGGATCACAACGCCCCGTATTCCTTCGTCTGAAACCAGAAGGTTGCTTCCGTTTCCGATCACATAGTATGGAATCCCGGCATTTTTACAGAATGCGATCACCCCAAGAATCTCCGGCACGGAATGCGGCATTACCAGATAGTCTGCGGGCCCGCCGATCCGGAAGGTCGTATGCTTTGCCATCGGTTCGCCTGTGCAGACCGCATCCGGCGTAACAATCCCCTCGAGCTCCGCTCTGACGCTCTCCCCTTTGACTTTGCTCCCCATGATTTATCCAACAGCTCCGTTATTCATAGTCTTCGTCATAATCGTAGTTGTCATAATCTTCATCGTAATCGTCGTACTGGTCGTAATCTTCGTCGTAGTTCTCGTCATAGTCCTCGCCGTAGTTCTCGTCGTAGTCCTCGTCGTAGTTCTCGTCGTAATCCTCGTCGTAGTTCTCGTCGTAATCTTCGTCGTAATCCTCGTCATCGTTATTTTCTTCCGGCGAGGGTGTCGGCGTAATCTCCGCTTCAGGACTCGACAGATACTCGCGGGCGTTCTCAGCCCTCTGGCTGTCCGGCCATGCGGCAATAATCAGATTGAGGACCCGGTCCGAATTGGCGGTGTCTCCGCTCATGCTGTAAGCGTGGGCGAGATAGTTGAGGACGTCGTAATCCATGACGCCTGTCGCTGCCGCCGCCTCGAGCTTCGTGATGGCGGTCGGATAATCCTTGCTGTTAAATGCGGCGATACCTGCCTGTTTATAGGCCGCCGCCAGCGCAGACGGAATCTCCTTGGCGATCTTGTCAAATACCGCCTTTCCGTCCGCTGTAAGCGTGGCCGGATCCATCGCGGCGAGCGCATTTGCCGCCGTGTCGACCTGCCCGTTGTTGGTCGCGTTGACCGCCTTGATCAGTCCGTCATAGCTGTCCGCCGTCGTGTTCGCGCTGTTGACCTGCTGCTGCGCGCTGTTGACGGTATCCTCGGTGGAACGGATCTCCTCCTGGAGCATCTCAATCTGGGCAGAGTATACCGCAAGATCCGAGGAGTACTTTGTGATCTTTTCATTCGCTTTCCGGTTGATATTCCTCGTATAAGCCGGAACGAAGAGAAGCCAGATCGCTGCCGCGCCGATCGCGACGCCGATCAGGATATTGAGAAGCGACGCGCTCGCATTTCCTCCCTTGATTACCGTAGGCTGGATAAGGGTTCTGCCTCCCTCTTCCTCTTCATAATCATCAGGTTCGTCGTCCCTTAAGCGGCGTTTCCCGCCGATTGAAAAATGAGGCTCAAGCGACGTGGCCGTACCGGTCTGTTCGTCGACTTCCCTTAAGAACCGGAGCGTTGTCGTATTGGTCTTGTCAATCCGGATCGCCTTTTTCAGAAGCCTTCTCGCCTTCTCGTACTCTTCCTTATGAATATAGAGGAGGGCGAGCAGATGATATCCCTTGATGAGCTTCGGATTCTGCGCAAGGATCTTTTTCAGCTGAATCAGGGCGACGTCTTCGTTGCCCTGCAGACAGTTGCTGAGGGCGATATTGTACTTCTTGATTGTCTGGTTGATGATGTCAAGCCGGTTCGCGTCCTGCTGAAGGCTGCGGATATATTCCGCCGCGATATTGTCCTCCGGCTGGATATTCTTCGAAATAACCCATTCGGACAACGCCGAAACAACCTCTCCGGTCTCGAAATAAACAAGACCGAGGAGGTTTCTTGCGGGTACGTTCAGTTTATTAAATTTCAGGCTGCGTTTCAGCTGATCGATCGCGCCGCTCAGGTCTCTGACCTCGGCCTTTTCAAGGCCCTGATTATAATAGAGGCCCGAAAGCACGATCGCCTGCTTCTGCACCGAAACATCACAGCCGCATTTCGGACAGTAGGCTGATTCGGTGAGCTCCGCGCCGCAGTTCATGCATTTCATAGATTATCTGTCCTTCTCGCTCTCTGATGTCTCTTTCAGCATTTCCTTCAGGATATCGATCACGTCGGTCAGATCCCTGGAATAAATTGCGCCTTCCGCTTCGTCGACATCAAGTGACGGCGTGAATTTTTTCAGTTCTTCATCGTAATTAATCATGGATGACTTCCTCCGTCTTTATGGATTCCGCACGTTCATCATAACGGAACAGGATTCAAAAATCAATCGTCTCCCTCTTCCCTTGCCGTATCCGTAAGACGCCCGACTCCGTATACCAGCGTATTTGAGGAGCCGAGGATTTCGTGGCTGCCGGAATTGCTCAGGACGGAAACGCCTACCCAGTCGCCTTTTTCCAGCTGAATTCCCCGGACAAGCAGGGTATCCGCGCTCAGATACGTGGTATCCAGAACCTCGCCGTTGACGGTAAATCTGCAGGACTGGGTGAAATTCTGGCCGAGCACATAATAAATGCCTTCGGGCGACATCTTCTGAATCTTATCCACCCGGATTCCCTTCTCCCCCATCGCCAGGATCGTTCTCGACCACGGGTTCGTAAGACCGTAAGCGTAGCGTTTTCCGTAGAGGAGGTCATACTGAAGAATCTGCATGTTATAGAAGTATGTGCTCCGCTTTTTCATCGTCTGCTGATAGCGGAACATCGTTCCCTCATGAATCCCGAGGCGGTTCATGACTTCCGCGACTCCCTGATAGGAAGTGAGCGTCTGGGATTTTCTTTCAAGTCCCAGATTATCCCAGATCAGGTAATCCGTCTCAAACACGGTCGCCCGTCCCCGGATATCCCGGTCCGTAAGTCCCATCGTCGGAAGATGATCGCCATAGAAAAGAACGACAGCAGGTTCACTGCGGCTTTCAAGTTCCGCGATCAGATCCGCGACAAACTGATCCTCCTCGTGAATCTCGTTGACATAATACTCCCACGCGTATTTCTCCTCCTGCGTGGCTGTCCCGGAGACCGTAATCACGGGATTCTCCGTCACAGGTTCCGTCGGATAGGCGCCGTGGGGCTGAACGCTGACGACAAACACGAAGTCCTCGTTGTCGGTTGCATCCAGGGCATCCGTAATGCAGGGAATCAGATTTCTGTCCCGCATCCATCCGTTGGCGTTCACGTCATTCTGCGTGTTCATATACTCGCCGGACGTAAAGGAGCTGAATCCGAGATTCGAATATACGTCCTTGCGTCCGTAAAAATCAGCTTCGTTATTGTGAATCGCGTGAGCCGTATACCCCAGGTTTCCGAGTACGTACGCCGCGCTTTCACAGGTATCCTTCAGAAGGATTCCCTTGTAAGGATATTCTCCCGCCCCGAAAAAACGAAGGCTCATGCCGGTGACCGTCTCAAACTCGGTGTTGACGGTACCTGCGCCAACTGTGGGAACCGTATATAATCCGGAACTGTATTTCTCAGAGAGCGCGTGCCAGTTCGGAACCGGATCTTCGCTGAACCTCAGCCAGCGCACGCGGCTGGGATCAAAAAATGATTCCAGCTGGACTACGATGATATTTGGAGCCGGATCCGAAAGCTCCGTCTCCGCCGCCGGTCCCTCGCCCCTGATCACGCCGGCGACGAGTTCCTCGGAGTATCCGTTCGGTTCGGAAATGCCCGTATCAAATACGGTGACCCCGAAGCTGTAAGGAAAGCCGTAGTCGAGATACGCGTTCGCTATGTTGCTGAAGTAGCTCGAAAGCAGGTGCTTCTCATGGTAAAGCTTCGTTAGTCCGGTCATCGCCAGGACCGAAAGCGCCAGCACGGGAATCCAGACTGCGGGGCGTCTCCTGCCCGTAAACTTCGGTGATACAATCAGATAGAAAATAAGCAGAAGGATCAGCACGACGACTGCCGCTGCCACCATGATCATCTGAAGGACGCTGAAATACTTTCCGGATACGCGCAGCGCGTCGTCCAGCATACGGAAATCAGGTCCGGTCAGCGGGGTCACCCGGTTAGCCAGCACCACCCCGTTCGTCACGCCGAGCAGCAGCCAGACAACAGAAACAAGGACCCTGTAGAACGCCCGTTTTCTGAAGAGATATGCGGGCAGCAGCGTCACAAAGATGATCAGTACATTATAAAAGAATACTTTCGTCCTGTCGTCAAGGAAAGTAAAGGCCAGAGCAAAGGAGTGCCTGGCCATCGCTTCGATGAGAAAATATCCCGCGAAGGAGCACAAAAATGTGATCAGCAGTGAATATCGGTTAAGGAAATCATTCCTCTTCTTCCTTTTCGCGGCCTTCACGGGATCCACCGGTTTCCCGGTTCTCAATCTGAATTTCTTTTTTAAACTGTGCGGAAATTTACTTAAACCTTTCAAGCTGTTCCTCGATCTGCTGCTTCATCGCGATATATTTCGCCAGCTTGGCGCGTTCCTCTTCCACCTTCGACGCCGGTGCCTTTTCGGTGAATCTCGGATTGCCCAGCATGCCCTCCGCTCTCGCGATTTCTTTATCCATCTTCCGGCTCTCCGCAGTGAGGCGCTCGATCTCCTTCTCGCGGTCGACCAGCTCACTTAAGGGGATATACGCCGTTGCACGGCTGATGACGACGGAAACCGCGTCGCTGCTTACGCCTTCGGCACTGTCAAGAATCTCGATATTCCTTGCGAAGACCATGCGGCCCATATCGCCCGCTCCGGCAAGCAGCTTCCGGAGATCTTCCGTTGCGGCGCTGTCCTTTCCGACGATGAAAAGATCCGTCTTTGTCTTTGCCGGTACATTCATCTCGGTCCGGATATTTCTGATGCCGCGCACCAGTTCCTGATACATGCTGATCATCGACTCGTCATCGGCAAACACCAGATCTTCGCGGTAGAGCGGCCAGTCGGATGTCATCACGGTGAACTCTTCCGGATTCAGCGTGCAGTAGATCTCTTCCGTAATAAACGGCATATAGGGATGCAGCAGCTTCATGCCGGTTCCGAGGACCTTCTTCAATGTCCAGAGCGTAGCGTATTTCGCCGCTTTTCCTTCCCCGGTATCATCTCCGAAGGTCAGCTTGGCCATCTCGATGTACCAGTCGCAGAACTCATCCCACAGGAAATCGTGGATCTTCTGGACGGCAATTCCCAGCTCGTACCGGTCCATGTTCTCGGTCACTTCGCGGATGACGGTATTCATCCTTGAGAGGATCCAGCGGTCCGCCGGGCGGAGCTGTGAATACTCCGGTTCCGGAAGCTCTTCCTCGAGCAGGTTCATCATGATGAAGCGGCTCGCGTTCCAGATCTTGTTCGCGAAGTTGCGGC